>DLKK01000100.1:12206-14952 GCA_002478955.1 Treponema sp. UBA7590 | reverse complement strand
GACTCCCGTTTTCCGCTCTAAATTTAAAAGCGATTCAGGGCGTCTGAATCGCTTTTTTGTTATATTGAGCCGCTTTCAAAATTTTGTTTTGAAGCAGTTTATTTCAATTTTAAGGAGCAAAAAGTGAAACTCACAACAGAATTCACTAGTCTTGAAAAATCAGCTGTTAAATTGACAGTAACCATTGCAAAAAAAGATGTTCAGGAATCTTACAATGAAGTTTTGGCAAAATATACTAAGAACGCACAGATTCCTGGATTCAGAAAGGGACATGTACCGGCAAATATTCTTGAACGCAAATACGGCGAAGGAATCAAGGCTGATGCTCTAAGCGAAATCATCGACAAATCTCTTAATGAAATCTTTGAAAAGGAAACAGAGAACCGCCCTCTTCCTTATCAGCAGCCAATCATGGAAAAAGTTCCAGAAATGGATACATCAAAAGATCTTACATACACTGTGACTTATGATGTTTTCCCTAAAGTTGAAGTAAAGAATTTCAGCGGAATTACAATCAAAGAGCCACAGGTTACAATTTCTGACAAAGACCTTGAGAATGAACTCAAGGCAATTCAGGAACGCAACGCAGTTGTAATTGACAAAAAAGCCGATGAGCCAGCTGAAAAAGACAATATTGTTACAGTTGACTACGAAGAAGAAAACGGTGAAAAACGAAATGGTTACGTATTCACAATCGGTTCTGGCGATGATGCTTACGGCATTGACGACCAGGTAATCGGAATGAAGAAAGATGAGACAAAAGAATTCGAGAAAGACTCAAAGAAAATCAAGGTTACTGTAAAAACTATAAAAGTCCGCAATCTTCCGGCACTTGATGATGACCTTGCTCAGGATGTAAATGAAAAATTCAAGACCCTTGATGATTTGAAGAAAGACATTTCCCGCAATATGGAAGTTGCAAAAAACAGAAAACTTGCAGAACTTAAGTCTCAGTCTTTGCTTGAACAGCTTGTAGAAAAGAATCCTTTTGAAATTCCAGCATCAATGCTTGCAGCAGAACTTGATGGACGTTGGCGTATGATGGCTCAGCAGTTCCAGACAACACCTGAGCAGCTTGAGAAAATGGTTGTTTCTTCAGGCCAGACAAAAGAAGCTATGCTCAAGGAATGGACTGGTGACAGCGAAAAGATGCTCAAGAGCAGAATTATCGTTGATTCACTTATAAAATCTAGAAATATTTCTGTTACTCCAGAAGAAATTGAGGAACAGTACAAAAAAATCGCCGAGGAAGGCGGAATGGACGTTGAAGAAGTTAAAAAGCATTATTCAGATCCACGCTCAAAAGAATGGCTTATCGATGACACAAAAGAGCAGAAACTTTACAACGAGCTTTACAATGAAGTGAAAGTCACAAAGGGTGACAAAACATCTTTTGCTGACTTGTTTTCAGCAAAATAACATCAGCTAAGCGCAAAAAAGGAATGTACTTTCCGTACATTCCTTTTTTTTGACTTATAGACAAAATATCGCTATATTTAAAGCATAGCGAAAAAACTTATATTTTTTCAAAATCCCTTAAATATAAAAGGATTAAAAATGAACGAACAGATGAATACTTTAGTGCCATACGTTGTAGAACGAAGTGGTAACGGTGAAAGATCCTACGACATTTTCTCGCGGCTTTTAAAAGAACGAATTATTTTTATTGACGGCGAAATCAATGACGCCACAGCAGATCTTGTTGTGGCTCAAATTCTTTTCCTTGAATCAGAAAATTCAGAAAAAGATATAAGCATTTACATCAATTCTCCAGGTGGCTCTGTAACTGCAGGCCTTGCGATTTATGACACAATGCAGTATGTAAAATGCCCGATTCAGACAATTTGTCTTGGTCAGGCCGCAAGCATGGGGGCATTTCTTCTTGCCGGTGGAACAAAAGGCAAGCGCTACACGCTTCCGTCCGCACGAGTCATGATTCATCAGCCTTGGGGCGGAGTTGAAGGCCAGGAATCGGATATTGCAATACATGCAAAAGAAATTCTGCGTCTAAAAAAACTAACAATTGAACATTTTGCAGAACAGACCGGCAAACCTTTTGATGAAGTTGCAAAAGACATGGAAAGAGATTTCTTTATGAGCGCGGAAGAAGCCCTTGCCTACGGAATTGTTGATAAAGTCATGGATAAGAGGAAGAAATAATGAAAAGATTTGGAAGCGATACCCGTTACTGTTCATTCTGCGGAAAACCGCAAGATGCATCAAGACATCTTGTAGCAGGTCCTTCTGGAAACATAAACATCTGCAACAACTGCATTGCTGTTTGTCAGGAAATTTTACGGCAGGAAGAAGACTCAGTTTCTCCGATTAATCTTACAGAAGTTCCTACCCCAAAAGAATTCAAGGAATACCTTGATCAATATGTAATCGGTCAGGATGAAGCTAAAAAAGTTCTTTCAGTTGCGGTTTATAACCATTACAAAAGAATGTCAATTCCAAAACTGGAACAGAAAACCGGTGATGTAAAAATCGAAAAATCAAATATTCTTTTGATTGGTCCAACAGGTTCTGGAAAAACGCTTCTTGCAAAGACTTTGGCAGAAAAACTCAAGGTTCCATTTGCAATTGCAGACGCAACAACTCTCACGGAAGCCGGTTATGTTGGCGAAGATGTTGAAAATGTCCTTCTGAAGCTTATAAATGCGGCAGACGGCGATGTTGCAGCGGCAGAACGTGGAATTATATTTATTGATGAAATTGATGCTGTTGGTCGTCAACGTGGTGCTGG
>DLKK01000100.1:2101-12171 GCA_002478955.1 Treponema sp. UBA7590 | reverse complement strand
GCACTTCTGAAGATTATTGAGGGAACAACAGCCAGCGTTCCTCCACAGGGGGGAAGAAAACATCCGAACCAGGAAATGATTCAGATTGATACTACAAACATTCTTTTCATTCTTGGCGGAGCGTTCGTCGGACTTGATAAAATTATTGAGCAGCGGACTGCAGAGCATTCCATGGGATTCGGTTCCAATGTCGGGGAACTTAGCCCGGAACAGCAGCGCGAGCTTTTAAGCCTTTGCACTCCGGATGATCTTGTAAAATTCGGTATTATACCAGAACTTATCGGTCGTATGCCGATGACAGTTGCCCTAAAGGAACTCACAAAAGAAGATCTTGTAAATATCCTTACAGAACCAAAAAATGCGATTACAAAGCAGTTCAAGGCTTCTTTCGCAATGGACGACATGGATATTGAATTCACACATGATGCGATTGAGGCAATTGCAGACGAAGCAATCAGACAAAAAACTGGTGCCCGAGGACTCCGCTCAATTGTTGAAAAGTGTCTTACAAACACAATGTATGAAGTTCCAAGCATAAAAGGTCATAAAACGCTCAATATCACAAAGGAAATCATCGAGTCAAACGGAAAATATGATTTGATGAAGTTCCTTAAAATTGAGCCGGATGAACAGAAAAAACTTAATGCATAGAAAAAAAAGGTCTGGATTTTCCAGACCTTTTTTATTTCATTATGTTGATTTAGCCCAAATGCCGAGTTTTATAAAGGCGACACTTGAACTATTTAACAAGATTTTTTGCAACTTCAATTGTCTTTGAAATTGTATTTTCCCAATTAAATTTTGCAGACCATTCAATGCCGCGCCTAACAAGATTTTCCCGGAGTTTTTTGTCAGTGGCAAGCCGTTCTAGCGTGCAGGCAATATCGACAATATTGTCCGCATCAAAATAAACTGCGGCATCTCCGCCAATTTCAGGAAGCGCACAGGCATTTGAACAACCAACAGGAATTCCGGTAGCCATGGCCTCCAAAACAGGAAGACCTACGCCCTCGCAGACAGAAGGAAAAACAAGCGCTTCTGCACCTGCATACAACTGAGGAAAACTTTCATGCGGAAAATAGCCAGTAAGAAAAATATCAGAGGCAAATTCAGAATTAAAAGCCTCTTTGTGCACCTCTGAAGAATACTCTCCGTCACTTCCGGCAAGAACAAGTCTGTGCGGAAGTCCGGTATTCTTCTTGAAAAGAGAAAATGCCTTTATAAGCTCAACATGCTTCTTTTCTGCACCAGAAAGCCTTGAACCGTAAATAAAATATGGCTTTTTTATAGCAAAAGGCTTTACATCGACGACATCATCTGTAACCTCAATTTGAGGATAAAACAATTTATGGTCAATACCATTATAAATTACTTCAATTTTTGATTTTTCAATTCCGTGAGAAATAAGATCATCGCGGATATAGCAGCTTGCCGCTATAATTTTTTGGACTTTTAAAAGCCCGCGTTTTATCTGAAGCTTCTGAATCCAGTCTTTTTTTCCTTCTATCAGGCTTGAAAGAACCGTATTTACAACTGCAATTCCAGGAGTCTTGAAATTAATCGGAAGAACTTTTTCCGGAGCTTCGTAAAAAACAGCATCATATTTCCTTGAAGATACGAATTTTCCGGAATTTGCAAAATGCCACAAACGCTCCGCGCTCAGACTATCGCCAACAGAAACGGCTTCAAAAGGAATATCTTTTCCTGAATTATACGTAAATCTGTCAAGTTCAGGTCCAAAAAGTTCAAAATCAATTCCTTCAATTTTAGGAAGATTTGCAATGAACGAAAGAAGATAAGTTCCCAAACCAGACCTTGCATGATCACAACCAAAGGTGTCTATACCAATCCTCATAATTTTTGAATTATAGCACAAAAAACTCTTATATGCTATATTTTATCTATGACTGAAAATATATTTAATTTGATTCCGCAAAACATTACAGAAAAACTGAATTCAATGAACATAGCTGAACCTACAAAAGTTCAGCAAAAAGTGATTCCGATTCTTATGGAAGGGAAAAATCTTGTATTTCAGTCTGAAACCGGAACTGGAAAAACATTCGCGTACCTTTTGCCGCTTATAACAAGGCTTCAAAAACAGGCGGAAACCGAGAATCCGAACGAAAAACACGTAAAAATAATTATTTGCGCACCGACATTTGAGCTTTCCTCGCAGATAAAAATGGCGGTTCAGAGCATTTCCTCAATAAAAACAGCACTCTTTATCGGAGGCTCGCCCATCAAGCGGCAGACAGAAACCTTAAAGGAAAAACCTGAAATTGTGATTGGAACTCCGGCCAGGCTGGTGGAACTTATACGTCTGAAGAAACTTAAGACTCAATATGTGAATGCCCTTGTGTTTGACGAGGCGGATCGTCTTGTTAAAAAGGAACTTGTCCAGGAATGCACAGAACTGAGAAAACTTGTTCCGCAGAACGTGCAGATTATTGCCTGCACCGCTACAATTGATGGCGGAACAAAAAAATTCTTTTCCGGCGCGGAAATTGAAATTCTCCCAAAAGAAGATGTGCTTGCAAAAAATATTACGCATTGGGCAATCTATGCGGAAACTAGAGATAAAATTGACACACTGAGAAAATTCCTTGCGGCAGAAAATCCTGAAAAAGCGCTGATTTTTTCCAGCCGCGCAGATCAGGTTGAAAATATCTATGCAAAACTGAAATATAAAAAAGTTGAATGTGCCTGCCTTTACGCAAAAGCCGACAAGCAAGCCAGAAAAGCGGCAATCGACAGGTTCCGGAGCGGAAAAGAACACATTCTTATCACAAGCGATCTTGGCGCGCGTGGACTTGACATAAGCGGAATAACACACGTAATCCAGATGGATTTGCCTTCTGACTCAGATTTTTTTATACATAGAGCCGGAAGAACTGCAAGAGCCGGAAACAAAGGAATCAATGTTGTTATTGGCGATGAATACGAGATGAATGCGTTTGCCGCACTTGAAAAAAAACTAGGAATAAAAGTTTTTCCAAAAGAAATAAGAGACGGAAAAATCCAGGCACCAATAATTTAAGGAAGCCTTTAAAAATTGCAATTTTTAGAGCTCCCTTTAATGCACAACAAATGAATAGGAAAAATAACCTTGCTCGTTTTTCTCAAGAAGCCCTTTAAAATCTTCTGAAAGCGTAAAAACTGCGGCGATTTTTTCCTTGACTTCAAATGGAGATGTTGTGAACATATTGCTCTGAAGTTTTACACCGTTTTCAAAAAGCACATTTTTACCTTCCGCAAGCGTAAGACAGCCAAAACCGCACTGTGCAGCAAGTTCTTTTGTCATTGGAACAGATTTCTTTACACATTGATTTTCAAGCTCAAGCTCGGCTTCATCGGGTTCTTTTTTTATGCGGATGTTATTTTTCTTGTTTTCCTCCGCAATCTGTTCAAGTTTTTTTGTTTTTTCAGCGGAAATAAATGCGTTTTCAATGTTAAATTCTTCCAGTTCAGAAAAGCCCGCCGCATCCTCCAGGCAGAAATTCCCGACTTTTGTGCGAAGAAGCCCCACAAGATGTCCTGCACTGCCACATTCATTTGCAATATCCCGGGCAAGAGAGCGGATATATGTTCCTTTTGAGACAGAAAATTCAATGCAGCAAGCAAGAACACGTTTTTCAGAGTCTTGAGCTGAAGAGTCAAACATAATTTCCTGAATTTCCGCAGAGAAAACCTGAACGGGGCGAAACGGAATCTCGGCAGTTTTTCCGCTCCGGACTAAATCGCTTGCACGTTTTCCGTCAATATGGATTGCGCTGAAACTTGGAGGTTGCTGCAATATCTTTCCAGTATATTTTTTTACAGCGGCTTCAAGAGATTTTTCTGTCGGAAGTTCAGCGCGGCGAACAACATTTCCGGTACATTCAAGAGTATCCGTTTCCTCGCCAAATTTTATCACAGCTTTATATGTTTTGCTGAATTCAGTTATTCTTCCTGCAAGCCTGGTCAAAGAACCCACGCACACAACAAGAAGCCCGGCAGCAAAACTGTCAAGCGTTCCTGTGTGTCCAACTTTCGAAGTCTCAAAAGCGTGCTTAACCGTAAAAAGGCTTGAAAAACTTGTAAGCCCCGGCTTTTTTGCAAGAAGAACAATTCTATTCTGATTCATCAGTGGTTGAATTTTCGCGGGCTTTTGATTCAGCCTCAAGTTCATTCAATTTTTGAACCATGTGGAAGCCTTCTTTCATGCCAGAATCGACAACAAAAGTAAGCTTAGGAAATTTACGTATGCGCATTTTTTTCGCAATCGATGACTGGATGAATCCTGCCGCATTATTTAATCCTGCAACACCACTTTCGAGCATGTCATCACTTGCAAAACTTGAGACATAAACTTTTGCGTAGCTCAAATCCTGGCTTACCTCAACGCGGTTCACAGAAAGAAATGGAGCAACATCCATCCGGGCTTCCTTTAAGCCTTTTTTTCCGATTACGCGTGGATCCCTTATTTCCCCCTGAAGAATCAGCTTGGAAATTTCTTCCCTAAGCTGAGCGTTCAGCCGTTCCATTCGATACTGACCCATTATTCAGCAGCTCCTTTTTCAGACTCACCTGGGAACTGAGTTCCATCGTCCTTTGGTTTTGCAGCTTTTTTTGCTTTACCGGCAGCTTTTTCAGCGGCAAGAACTTCCGCCTCGTGAACTTTTTCAGCTTCTGCGGCCGCCATTGCTTTTTCAGCAGCCTCTTTTGCCTTCTTTTCGTTTTCTGCGCGGTCATCATGAAGCTCATCTCCAAGTTTTCGGGCAACTTCAATGTACTCAAACACTTCCATTGTATCATCAACCTGAATGTCCTGCCAGTTTTCAAGGCTCAAACCACATTCAAAACCAGTTGTAACTTCCTTTGCATCATCCTTGAAACGTTTGAGGGAAGCGATTTTTCCTGTATATTTTACGATTCCATCACGAACAAGGTGAACCATAGAATTTCTTCTTACAACACCGTCAATAACATAACATCCGGCAATTGTACCAACTTTTGGAACCTTGAATGTATTTCTAACCTCAACATTACCGATAACCTGCTCTTTTGTATCTGGAGCAAGCATACCTTCCATTGCGGCCTGAATTTCCTCAACGCACTTATAGATAATGCTGTACTTTCTGATGTCAACTTTTTCCGCATCAGCCAAGGCTTTTGCCTTTGGAGTCGGACGAACATTAAAGCCGATAATGATTGCGTTTGAATCAGCCGCTGCAAGAGTAACATCCGATTCGTTGATTGCGCCGGCAGAACTGTGGATTACAACAAGACGAATATCTTTTGTTGAAAGTTTTTCCAGCGAAGCCTTGAGCGCCTCGGCAGACCCCTGAAGGTCAGCTTTGATGATAACCTTGAATTCCTTGACTTCACTTGCGGCAATATCGCTGTAGAGTGACTCAAGAGTTGTCTTCTTGACAGCTTTCGCAGCCTCAAAACGCTTTAATTCCTGACGTTTTGTAGAGATTGCGCGGGCTTCCTTATCATCTTCTGTTACCTGGAAAGGATCTCCTGCATTCGGCATTTCTTCCATGCCAAGAACTTCAACCGGCGTAGAAGGTTCCGCTTCCTGGATTCTGTGTCCACGGTCATCAAACATTGCTCTGACACGGCCAGAATAAATTCCGGCAACAAAAGGATCGCCCTGTTTCAATGTGCCACGCTGGATAATCACTGAAGAAACAACACCGCGTCCCTGATCGATTCGTGACTCAAGAATCTTTCCTTCCGCGCGGCAGTCGTAAGTCGCCTTAAGCTCAAGCATTTCCGCCTGAAGAAGGATTGCATCAAGCAAATCATCAATACCAATTTTCTGTTTTGCAGAAATATTAACATACTGTGTGTCTCCACCCCATTCTTCTGGAGTAAGACCCTGCTCTGCAAGCTGAGTTTTTACTCTGTCAGGATTTGCTTCTGGCTTATCAATCTTGTTCACAGCAACAATAATCGGAACTTTTGCATCCTTTGCATGGGCAATAGCTTCCAAAGTCTGAGGCATAACGCCATCATCAGCCGCGACAACAAGAACAACAATATCAGTAACCTGTGCTCCGCGCGCGCGCATCATTGTGAATGCCTCGTGTCCCGGAGTATCAAGGAATGTGATTTTTCCTTTCGGAGTTGTTACTGAATAAGCACCGATTGACTGGGTAATTCCACCAGCCTCGCCTTCCGCGACATGCGCATTACGGATAGCATCAAGAGTCTTTGTCTTACCATGGTCAACGTGTCCCATTACAGTAACAATCGGCGGACGAGGTCTCATGTTTTCTGCAATATCCTCATCGCCTTTGATTACAGTTTCATCATACAAGGAAACAACTTTTACTTCGCAACCATATTCGCTGCACAGAAGTTCAGCTGTGTCTTTGTCAATTGACTCGTTGATTGTAACCATCTGACCGTAAGTTGAAAAAAGTTTTCCGATAATTTCAGAAGCTTTAAGATTCATCTTTTTCGCAAGGTCAGAAATTGAAACAGTTTCCATGATTTCAATTGATTTTGGAACAACAGAAGCTGGTGTCTCGACCTTCTTCTTTGTCTCAAAAAGATTGTCATCATACTGTTCCTGATCTTTTCGGTTATAAACCTGTTTTTTACCTTTAAATGCTTTTTTAGCAGGAGCTTTTCCCTGCATCATCGGTGGAACTGGAGCACCGCCTCCGCCACCCATGCGGAATCCACCCGGCTGGCCGCCACCAAATCTTGGACCGCGGTTAAATCCTCCGCCCTGTCCATTGCGGTTCTGGAAGCCACCCTGACGGTTTCCCTGATAGCCACCACCCTGACCATTACGGTTCTGGTAGCCGCCCTGGCGGTTTCCGTCCTGATTACGGTTCTGATACCCCTGTCTTGCCTGGGCACCTGTAAATCCACCGCCTTCACGGTTCTGGTAGCCGCCCTGGCGATTTCCCTGATAGCCACCATTGTTGTAGCCATTTCTGTTGTAACCATTTCTGTTGCGGTCGCGGTTTCCAAAGTCAGAAAGATTTCCTGCCTTTACGTTAGGGCGCGCCGTATTAAGCTCATAAGTTCTGTGCTGCGAACGGGAATTTTCATTTCTTGCATACTGATTTCCGTTCTGATTCTGAGCAGTTCCAGCAGGTTTCTGGGAAACTGGCCTTTGCGGCTGCTGTGACTGCGGCTGAACATTCTTAGACTCAGAAGCCACAGCTGAATTTCCCTCAGTCTTTTTTACAACAACCCGGATGCCTTCTTTTTTTGCATTTTCCGGTTTTGCATTAGGAACATCACCTGGAGCCCGTTTTTTTACAACAACAACTTTTTTCTTTGCAACTCCAGCATTGCTTGTGTTGGAAGTCACCGCATGCGGCGTGTTGTCAGCCTGCTTTTTATGAACAACAAATGTCTGTTTTTTTTCTGATTCTTCAGCCATTCTGTATCCTTATTCCTCATCTTCTGTAAATTCAAATTCAATGCCACATTTTGGACAGTGATCCATGTCGAGCGTAATTTCTGCTCCACATTCAGGGCAGTAATATTTTTCCTCTTCCTGATGTTCCGGCTCAGTTTTTTCCTGAGCAACAGGAGCAACCTCTTTTCCATCTTCATCAACAAATTCAACGTTTTCTTTGATAAGATTGTAAACCGCGTCAATCTCTTCCTTCTTGAGACCTTCAATCTTTTCCAAAGAGCCGTTGTCATAAGTTTCCATGAACTGAACAATATCTTCAATTCCGTTTGCCTTCAGTATGTCTGCAACACGTTCATCAACACCTGAAAGTTCCGCGATAGTTGTAATATCCTCATCCTGCTCAGAATCATCATTTTTGAAAAGATTAAGAGCCGCCTGGGTTGTAGCCTTTTCAGAAAGATCCATTCCTTCGCACTGCTCCTGAGTCTTAACATCAATTGACCAGTCGCAAAGCCGGTTCGCAAGACGAACGTTCTGCCCCTGTTTTCCGATCGCAAGGCTGAACTGTGATTCCTCAACAATTGCAAGCGCCTGGCGTTTAGCCTCGTCAAGAATAACAACACGGTCAACCTGCGCAGGAGAAAGCGCATTTTTGATAAATTCAGCAGGATTCGGGTCGTAGCGCAAAACATCAATTTTTTCGCCAAGAAGCTCGCGGATAACAGTCTGGATTCGAGCACCTTTTGTTCCAACGCAAGCGCCAACAGGATCAACATCCTCGCGTGTTGTTGAAACCGCCATCTTTGTTCTGTAGCCGGCATCGCGGACACATTTTTCAATTTTTACAGTTCCATCAGCAATTTCCGGAATCTCAAGCTCCATTGTAATTTCTACAAGGCGAGGATCTGAACGCGAGAGGACAAGCTGAAGTCCTGTATTAGTTTTCTTGATTTCAACAATGACAGCCTTGATTCTGTCGTTCTGCTCATAGGTTTCGCGTGGAGACTGATATTTTGCAGGAAGGAATCCTTCGAGCCGACCGCCGTTTCCAAGATCAACAAAAAGATTTCCGTTCTTTTCGCGCTGGATGTAGCCGTTTATCAATTCTCCGACCTTGTCTTTATACTGATTATAAAGTGAATCCTTTACAGTCTCATTCAAGCCCTGGTGAGCAGTCTGTTTTCCTGTGGAAACTGCCGAGCGCGCAAAAGATTTAGGATCTTCCAGAATATCGATTTCATCACCTACCTCAACCTCATCGCTGAGCTGCTTTGCTTCCTCAAGCTCAATTTCTGTAACAGGATCATAAACCCCGTCAACAACTGTCTTCCGTGAATAAATTGAAACATCCGACATATCATCAGCGAATTTTACAATTGCATTGTCCGAAGTTCCGTAAGTTCTTTTGTAAGCTGCCTTAAGCGCATTTTCGATTATCTGTTTTACTGACGCTTCTGAATATCCTTTTTCGTCAATCAGAGCACGAATTGCTTCTGCCATCTCTGACATTTTAAGCCCCCGTAATTATTATAAGTGTATAAATTTTGCTTTCGCTATATTTTCAAAGGAAATAGTCTGGCTTTTACCATCCTTTTCCAAAGTAACCGATTTTTCATCTGCGGAAACAATTTTTCCGCCAACCCAGTCTGTAACAGTCTTATCCCACACGCGGACTTCCCGGCCGACAAAAACTGAAAATTCCGCGGCATTCTTAAAGTTGCGTTCCATTCCAGGAGAAGTAAGTTCCATATAGGTATCTTCTGTTCCAAGAATTGCCTCAAGACGAGGAAGAAGCGCATGGTGAACTTTAGAGCAGTCGTTTACGCCAATATCAACAGACGGATCTTTTGAAGCAATAACCGCAGTGATTTTTGTAACGGTTTTTGCCGGCGAAATATGAAGCTCAACAAGAGTATAACCAAGGCCTTCCACCAATGGCGCACATTCTGAATAATGCGGCATTTTTTCCAATGGTTCGTATTCCAATTTTACCTCTTTTGAAACATTCCAATTAACATAAAAAAAGACCCGTCGCTTTGACGAGTCCACTTTAAAAGGTTATTAAAATGTACTTATTAAATATATTCTTATTTTTAAATAATGTCAATAAATGCAGGTGATTTTACGAAGACATTCCACATGATTTTTTTCAAATCTCGAACACACACTCACGGCCGTCCAAAGGAATTGAAAGTCGGCTGGAAGTAAGCTGAAGATTTTTGATTCCGGCGGCTTTTCTAAGGATTTTGTTCATCTTGAAGTTTCCGTGCTTGTCATCGCCGGCAATCGGGCAGTTCTGCTGAGCAAGATGAATTCGGATCTGGTGCATGCGTCCGGTTTCCAGCTGAAGCTTAACAGTCGAGAGCACAATACTCTGGTTCTCATAAAAAATTTCCTTTTCATCCACAACCTGAAAATGAGTAACCGCCGGCTTTTCATTTCCGTGCTGAAGAACAGAAGTCCTTATCGTTCCTTTTTTAGGAGTCAATGTTCCAACGCAAACCGCAGTGTATTCTTTTCGCACAAGTTTCCCGCCAATCATTTTTGTCCATTTTGAAGCCGCAAAAGCAGATTTTGCGACAATCATAAGCCCGTTTGTGTCGCGGTCAAGCCGGTGAACCAAATAAACAGGGTAACCGACCTGAACCGCAAACTCCTTGTCCAAAGGATGCAAAATTCCCTGGCCGCCCTGAACAGG
>DLKK01000100.1:0-2065 GCA_002478955.1 Treponema sp. UBA7590 | reverse complement strand
TTCTTCATTTTCAAATAAAATCGGTATATTTTTCATCCGAAAATAAATATAAACCAGGAGATTTAAAATGACAAGAAGCCGTATTCTTACAATTTTTTCAGCAGCAGCGATTTTTCTTTTATTCACATTGATTCCAGCATATTTAAATGCGGAAGAAATCATAGACAATGACTTTGGATATTCGCTGGATATTCCAGAATGTTACAACGTCGCAGGATACACGCCGGACGGAATGTCGTATCATTTTAAGCATGCATTTCTTCCAGTTGAATTTGTGCTTAAGCTTTACACAACAGATATTTTCCAAGATTCAAACAGCGCGCTTGAGGGAGCCTTAAAAAAACTCAGCGCAACTTACGATGGCACAGACACTTTTATCTGGGACAACGCAGAATGTTCCATAACCAATTTTTCCTCAGAGCTGATAATGAAAAACGGCTCCACAGGCTGGGCTGTAAGCGCAAATCTTCCCGAAAAGAACGCGAATCTTGTCCTTCTCTGCTACGCGGATTCACAAAAAGCGAACGACTGCGAGCAATTCATCCTTTCAACACTGAATTCGCTCTGCATAAGCAAAAAAAGCAGATTTTCGCCGGGAATAATAACTTCATACGCATTTCCTGAAACAGAAAAAAGAAAAATAAATTTGAATATCGCCGGAAAAAACATTTCCACAGAAATTGACGCAATCGCCTCAGAGGCAAACAATTTTGTGATTGAATCTGAATACGCGATTCTAAAACTTTATGCAAACAACGAAAAATGGAAAGAAGCCTGGATACGATACTACAAGACTATCTACCGCGACAGCTACTCCAGGCTTTCAAAAGCGGCCTTTGACATAACTTCAGCATTGTACCCGCTTGCGCGCAAAAAAAATCCGCAGGAACCGGAAAATGCGCTGAACGAAATCCTTTTGAACTGGGTACAGAATTTTGAGTACAAACGCGGTGACACAAAAAGCACAGACTTTACAAGCGTAATCGACTCTATTACAGGAACTGGAAGCGATTGCGACAGCCGGAGCATGCTGATGTGCATTATTTTAAAACAGAACGGAATAGACACATCTCTTTTTATAAGCCGTGAGTATTCACATGCGGTTTACGGAGCGGGACTGAACGCGGAAGGCGCAAAAATCAAAGTCGGAGAAAAGGAATTTCTTCTTGGAGAGACAACTGTAAAAAACTTAAAGCCCGGTCTTATAGCCCAAGACCAAAACGACACAGAAAAATGGATTCCTGTACACTTTGAATAAAAAGGCAAAAACCAGGCATTCGGTAAAAATTAATCTTTCACAAGAGCATCGTAAGCTTCGCGCGGTGTAGCAGCATTTTTCAATGTGTTGCGCAAAGCCTGATTCTTCAGTTTTGCTGTAAGATAAGAAATCGTCTTTAAGTAATATGTGTGCTGGTTGTAAGCGGCGGCAATCATAATCAGAAGATTCACAGGCTCATTGTCAACAGTCTGGTAATCTTCTATATTTTTTTTGCAAATTCCAACAGCCATCACCAAGTCTGTAACAGATGAAAGGCGGACATGAGGAATCGCAATTCCACGGCCGACCGCAGTAGACATCAAATCTTCACGCTTAAGGATTTCTGAAACAAGCTCTTCCTTGTTTTTTACCTGTGGAGCAACAGCAAGAACATCTGCAAGCTCAATAATCGCATCTCTTTTTGAAGAATTCTTTACAAAAATAACTCTGTCCGGGGAAAGGAAATTTTTTATCTGGATTTCGCTGTCAGCTTTTTTTGCAGATGAAGAAAGACGCTCATTGACCCATCTTTCCAGCTCTGATTTTTTAAAACGCCAGACAGTTCCAATTTTTCCAGCAGGAATCTCGCCCTTTTGCGCCCAATCATAAACTGTTCTGTCTGATACACGAAGATATTTCGCAACTTCCTCGATAGTAAGAATATCATCTTCCATGATGAAAAAGCTCCACAATTTTTTGAAATGTCTTGAAAAAGATTGCAATATTTACAGTTTTTTGTCAAGTTCTACGGATTGCAGAAAAAAAAGAACTGAAAATCTGAATCCGTAAAAAATGCCGGAACGGAAG
>DLKK01000030.1 GCA_002478955.1 Treponema sp. UBA7590 | reverse complement strand
ATGTCGAATTTATAAAACTCGGCATTCGAGCTAATAGCTTTTGCCAAATTCCGCAATAAGAAGTATAATTTCAAAAAATCTTAAAGGAAGAACGATATGGCAGAAACAGCAAAAAAAATTGAATGGGACGATGTTTATCTTTTGGGCATTCCAGAAATTGATATGCAGCACAAAAAGCTTATTTCAATTGCGAATGAACTTTACGATGTGGTTTGCGGCGATGAATCTGACTACAAGCTGAAAATGTCTATGGTTTTAAAAAAACTTACAGATTACACTGAATATCATTTTACCAGCGAAGAGCAGCTTCAGAAACGAATCGGTTATGCCGGCTACGAAACACACAAAAATTCGCACGACTATTTTATAAAGGAAGTTAATTTCCAGATTCAAAAACTTAACTCTGAAAGCAAAAACAATGTCCTTGGCTTTTATAACTATATTTCAACTTGGGTTTTTAACCACATAGCAAAAGCGGACAAGCTTTGGGCTAATTTTATGAAACAGAACAGCGGAAAATAAAATGGCTCAAAATCTGATTGAAAAACTTCTTCTTGAAAACATAAAAAAACAGAATGAATTTTTTGTGTTTCCAACTCAAACTTCCGCAGATTTGTGGGCAGACAGAATTGTCCTTACAAGCAAAATAAAAGCGGTCGCAATGGAACGTTTTCTTGTCTGGGATAAGTTTAAAAGTTCTTCAATTCGGAGTAAACAGCAGCAAAAAACTTCTGTGCCTTCTGCAATGCGTTCAATCTTTGTCTCAAACCTGATTGAAGAGAATGCACAGAAGCCTTTTCTGAAAAACTTAATCGTTCCAGAATATGCAAAATCAGCTTCTGGATTTACAAACTGGCTAACCAGCCTGCTTCCGCCGCTTTTTACGTGGAAAAAACATTTTTTGGAAGCAAAAATTCAGCCTGACCAGGAAGATCTGGATCTTCTTGAGCTTTTTGACCGCTACCAGAACTTTCTTGAACAGCACAATTTTTTTGATCCGGCATGGGAAACTCCTCCGTTTGTGCCGGACGGAAACCATTATTTTATTTTTTTTCCAGAAATTCTTTCAGATTATGCGGAATATGAATCAATTCTGGCAAATTCCCCGCAAAGCATAACGATGGTTCATCTTTCGGAAGAAATTCTGACGCAAAAACCTCAAAATGTTCATTTTATGCAGAATTCCCGCCAGGAAATCCGTTCCGTTTGCCTTTATCTTCGCGATTTGCACGAACAAAAAAATATTCCGTGGAATGAAATCGCAATAAATGTTCCAGACTTGGAAAGCTACGGCGCATATCTTGAGCGCGACTTTAAAATCTACCAGATTCCGTTTGTAAGCCGCAACGCAACTCCGCTCACTTCAACAGGTGCAGGCAATTTTTTTAGCCAGCTTTTAAATTGCAAACAGCAAAATTTCAGTTTTGAATCAATTAAAAATCTTCTTTTGAACAACAATTTGCCTTGGAAACAAGAAATTCCGATTTTTCAGCTTATAGAATTTGGAAAAGAAAATAATTGCGTCTGTAGTTTTGAATATAAAAACGAAAAAATTGATGTCTGGAACAAATCTTTTCAGTCTCCAAAAGAAAATCCAGACGAACAAGCGCATCTTTTTTACAATAATCTGAAGAAAGATGTGAATTTACTAGTAAACTCCAAAAATTTCAGCGAAATCAGAAAAAATTATTTTATTTTCCGCGAGCATTTTTTTGACATGAATCTTTGCTCCGAAAATTCAGACAATATTCTTAGCCGCTGCATCACGGAACTTGGCGAATTAATCAAACTTGAGGAATCTTACAATTTTTCGCTCCCAAATCCGTTCAATTTTTATGCGACTTATCTTTCGGGAATAAATTATCTTGCGCAGACAAAACAGCGCGGCGTTCAAATTCTTCCGTACAAATTGGCTTCTTGCGCACCTTTTAAAGCTCAAGTTGTCCTGGATTCAAGCCAAAGTGAAATTTCGGTGGTTTACAAGCAGATTTCGTTTCTTCGTGATGACAAGCGGAAAATTCTTATGAACGGCAAGGATGACCCGAATGTTTCCGAGCTTTTTGTAAAACTTTACGAGATGAATTCCGTCCAGGAGCCAGTTTTTTTCACCTGCGCCGCAAAAACTTTCACAGGTTATGCGCAGAGTTCCAGTTATCTTTCTGAAATTGAGCTAAAAAATGACGAAAATTTAAAAAATCTTCTAAAAAATGATTTATATATAGAAGAAAAAGAATTTTTTCAGAATCCAACAGAAAATTTTCCAAAAAAAATAACAGGAACACAAAAAAATGGCGTTGAATTCTGGAAAAATTGCCAGAAAATGCAAGAATCTGACATTTCAGAATCTATAAAAATTGAAAAAAACAAAATTTTTGCAGGAAAACTTTTTTCCGCAGACAAAAAAATGCAGATTTCCAGCACAACACTGAAAAATTTCTTCACCTGCCCTCGCCTTTGGGCAATCGAGGAAATCGGAAAACTTTCTGAGCAAAAAAATGAAGCTGAAATCGCCGACCACAGAACGCTCGGAAATCTTTACCACAAAATTTTTGAGCTTTTCTGCAAGGAACTGAAAAGCAAAAATATTCCGCTTCAAGTTGAAAACGATGAGCTTCCTGCAAATATAAAGGAAATTCTTTTTTCAAACATTGAAAGCGCCATGATTTCAGAAAAAAACAGCTATCTTACAAAGGAACTTTTAAAGACAACAAAATCCTCAGTAATAAAAACCGCGGTGAATGCCGTTACAACTTTTTCAAAAATCTTTCAGGGCTGCACAATTTTTGCCTCGGAAGAAAAATATTCTTTTGAAAACGTAGAAAAAAACTGCATTTTTAACGGAAGAATTGACTGTCTCTTGCTGGATTCCTCTTCAACGGAACTTTTTCTTGTTGATTTCAAGAGTTTCACCAGCGCAATCCCGGAAAATTTCTTCTATGATGAAAATTCCGCCGCAACAGAATTCCCGGATTTTCAAATGCCGATGTATCTTTATCTTCTGCAGAACCAAAAAAAGCCTTTGCAAGTGGAAAACTGCTGCTTTTTCAACGTTACAAAAGCTGAAACAACGCAAGTTTTTGGCGAAGAGCTTGCGGCGCGGGTTTTACTTTCAAAACCAAATTCAAAAAAACAGAAGAACGTTCGTACGGCGGAAGATTTTGTTCCTACAACAGAAAAATTTAACCAGGCGGTTGAAAATTTTATTCAGCGAATACAAGACAATGATTTTTCCGTTTCAGATGAAATGCAAAATTTTGAAACCTGCAGCGGCTGCCGGTACAAGGCGGTCTGCCGGCGAACTTTTAACATAAGCCGCCAAAATTAAAAAATTATAACCGAATATTTTTCACGAGGATTTTATGCAAAACGCACCACAAGAACGAAAATTTGATGAATATCAGCAGCGCGCCATAAATATTTTAAAAAACGCGGTTGTAAGCGCGGGCGCCGGCTCTGGAAAAACCACAGTTCTTTCTGAACGTTTTTTGCAACTTATCCAGAAAAAAAAATATAAAGTTGAAGAAATTCTTACGCTAACTTTCACAAAAAAAGCAACAGTCGAAATGTCCGCGCGAATTTTTAAGGTTTTAAAGCAAAAAGCGCCCGATCAGGCGGCAAATTTTTACAAGGCGAACATAAAAACATTGGACAGTTACTGTAATTCCGTGGCAAAAATGGGCGCGCACTTTTATGGCATAACTCCAGATTTTACGCAGGACGATTCAATAACCACGCAGATTCAACAGCTGGCTCTTCCTTTTATCTTAAAAAATCGGGACAACGAGGCAATCAAAATACTAGTAAACTCCAACGATTTTGAAAAAAAAGCCTCAGAAATTTTTGTAGAACCGATTCTTGAAAATTCAACCGTGGCAGAACCAATCAATTTTGAAAAATCAACAGAAAATCAGATAAAAGCCGTCCTTGAGGCTTGGAAAAAACTAGGAAGTAAAGCGGAAGAAACTCTACATCAATTTGAAAAAGCCTACTCTGATTTTGACGGAAACCGAAACACAAAATATCTGCTTGCAATAAAAGCAATAATTGAAGAAAATGAACGCCCTGAACTTCCAGAACTTTCCGAAGATGACATAAAAAACCCAAATGAACAGAAATTTCTTCCATACCTGCAATATCTTTCAGAAATCTGCAAAATAAGTCAGCTTGGCGCGCCAAAAAACGCGGAAGAATTAAAGGAAACCCATAATGAAATCAAAAAAATTACGCCAAAAATTGCCTCGATAATTGACTACATTCCAAGCTACAAACTGATGAAGTCGCTTGTTCCGCTTTTAAAGGAATTCCAGGAAATTGCAAACAATCTAAAACGCAGTTCAGGTTGCCTTACTTTCAAGGACATAGCGAACCTTGCGCTTTGCATACTGCGCGACCATCCGGAAATCCGTCAAATTGAAAAACAAAAATACAAAGCAATAATGATTGACGAATTCCAGGACAATAACAGCGAACAACGCGACATGCTTTTTCTGCTTGCCGAAAATCCCGAACGCACGGCAAAGGGCGTTCCTGCGGTGGAGGAACTTTGCCCGGAAAAATTGTTTTTTGTCGGCGATGAAAAACAGAGCATTTACCGTTTCCGCGGTGCAGATGTCTCAGTTTTCAGGGCACTTTCAAACGACTTTAAAGACGGAAATCTTAGCATGACAACAAATTACCGCTCAAAACCAGCGCTGATTGCCGCATTTAACACAATTTTTGGCGGATTCCCCTACCCTCCTTCACCCGAAGAAAAAAATTCCGTTCCGCCATGCGTTTTTTTCACAGAACGAAAAGACTGCTCAAATGTTCCAAATTATGAAGCGGTTTACAAAGAAGTCACAATGTCAGAATCTGCAAAAAAAGAAATAAATGAT
>DLKK01000018.1 GCA_002478955.1 Treponema sp. UBA7590 | reverse complement strand
CTGGTAGCTCATTCAATTTTCTTTCTCAATCAACTGACTCAAAATCAATTCTAATTATATCACATTGTTGTTTTTATGATACAATTAGATTATGAATAAAAAATGGTTTGAAATTATTGATTTTTACAGGCTCACAGGAATTGTCTTTATCTGGATTTCCGCATGGATTTTTATGGTTCCATGGAAAGTTGACATAACTTCACCTTACTTTAACAACGTTTGGGGCGTTTTTTTTGCGTTTTTTGGCGCAGTTGCAGAAAAAACTGTAAAAACCCAGCAAATGCCTGATCTTATAAGCGGAATTTTCGCGCTTGTATTCATTTTTCTTCTTCATCTAAGGGGAATTTTAAACATAACTGACAATGAAAAAATTTCAGAAAAAGATTTAATGAACCACAAACTGCTGGTTGTCTGCATGAATATTTTTAGCATAATTGTCCACACGCTTTTTTTTGCGGTGCTGATAAAAATTTTTATTTTTCCGGACAAAGGGAATTCTGCAATTTCAGCACGATTTGAGCAAAATTTTACAGTTACAGTCGTTTTTGCGGTCTGTGCAACAGGAATTCTTTTAGGAGGTGCGGCAATCTCCAAAATACTGATGATTATTTTTTCGCTTGCGGCAATTTTTTTCAATGTCAATTTTGTCAATAACACGATGGGAATCTGGGGTTTTATAGCGATTCTTTTTGCGGCAACTGGTTTTTATCTTGAATTCTGCGTGGACGGATTCAAAAAAGAAAATCTTATGATTGATTTGGCTTACATTTCCGGAAAATATGAAAAACTTGAACTTAAGGCAAAAAATGAATTTTCTCAAATCATGCCGAAAAGCCAAAAAGGAAAAAACAATGACAAAATCAAAAGCAATAATTCTTAGCTCAATACTTGGAATTCTTTTTCTTGCAATGCCGACTTTCGTAATCATAAAAGCTGCGCAAATAAAAAGCGGCTACAAAGGACTCGTCTGGGGACAAACCGAATACCAGGTGAAAGAATGGATAAAAAAGAACAACAACGCAATAATCTGGACAAAATGCCCATTAAGTCATTATGGAGTTTCATGCTCAAAATTAACGTGGAAACAGAATGAGCAGTCGCCATTCGAATACATTGAATTTCAATTTAAAAACGGCAAGCTTGCCGCAGTTATTGAAACCGGGCACGAAAAACCATTTACGCCGGAAGTTCTTTATTCCTACGGACGCTCCGAAAACGGAACAGATCTGGCTGTGGAAATCTACAAAAGCAAAGGAGAAAGATTCCAGCTTCGTGACTACGTTAATTATTTTTCGCCGCCACAAAAATTCAACGGAACAAAAAAACGCTTTGCTGTGGAAATTCTTTTCAGAAAAAACCTTACGGACTCCACAGTTCCAGAAGAAAAACTTTTTTACCTTTTGACAACAGGCTATTACTCGCCAGAATACTACGAAGAAGCAAAAAAACACAACGAAAACTTTCCTTCGCACCGTTTTTTAGCAAATTGAAAATCTGACGGAAAAATTCTTTTTAATATTTAGCCTAAATGTCGAGTTTTATAAAATTTAGGAGACAAATATGAAAAATTTCTTGATTGCCGTTTTTGCCGCGGCCGCACTTTTTTTTTCCTGCAAGACAACTTCTTCATTTGCCGGGTTGAGCAACGTTTCCGGCACGAATAATTTTTCTGCGACCGCCACAAAAAATTATTTTCTTGCAGAAATCGACCTTTCGTCCTCAGAGCTAGAAATAAAAACCTACCCGAAATCCGCCGGATTTTCAAAACCTGTTTCTGTAAAAAAATTCGCGGAACAAAACGGATGTTTTGCGGCAATCAACGCAAATCCTTTTGTAACAAGCTCAAGAATAAATCCACTCTTTTCAAAAAGAAAACCGGTCGGTCTTTATATTGACAATTTCATCAGATTTTCAGAGCCAGTAGAAAAATACGCCGCAATTGCATTTTTTAAGGAAGAAAACGGATATTCAGCAAAAATTTTTGACTCTCAAACTGAAATTGAAAATGAGAAAAAGCCAGCCTTTGCAGCTGGAGGATTCTGGACAATTCTGCGCGGTGAAAAAATCCACGAATTCAAGGATATAAAGGATTTTCGTTCTGCGGCGGGCATTTCAGAAGATGGAAGAAAACTTTATCTTTTATGCGGAAAAAAACTTTCATATCAAGACACGGCAAAAATTCTAAAAGAAAAAAACGTTTTCAGCGCGCTTCAACTTGACGGAGGTCCTTCCAGCCAGCTTTATTTCTGCGGAAAAAACAGGCAGAATTCAGCGAAAAAACAACTTCCATCCGTAATCTTAGGTTTTTCGCATAAAACAAAATAATTCAAACAGCCTGAGTGTTGGGTTATTCAACAGAAAAAAAACTCAACATTCAGACAAATAATAAAATTGACGAATAATTTGATATAAACTAGAATTAATTTTATGAGCTTTTCAATTACGACTAATCAGCAAATCAACGAATATTATAACAAATACCGCGAGAATGAAATAATATTCACAAAAGATATAATCCGCTTTTTACGTCTTGATCCTCGGCAAATATACGTAAAATGTGCCGGTGCTCAGTGGCCATGCATAATAAATTCAACATCTTTCCAGCAGGCAAAAATAATTATCGGAACAAACGGTGGCGCATTTCAACAGATAACAAAAAAAGACGCGCCGCCTGTAAATCTTCGTTATTGTTTTATTGAATCAGACAATCAGCCTTTGATTTTTTTTGTAACTTGCCGCGTGACAGATGTAACGCCATACATGAATTCAAAGGAACTTGCGATTGTAACATTGTCTTTCACGCAGCGTCCGCCGGATGACCTTATTTATAAGCTCGGCTCGCTTATTGATGCGAATGAAGGTTTTATTTATAGAAAAGAAGAACGAATTATCCTGAATGAAGACTCTAAACGACTTCTGGGAATCAACAAAAAGGAATCGATTGTCTATATCCAGTCCGTTCCGCGGCGTTGCATCCTGTGGAATCTTTCGTTCACCGGAGCAAAAATCATTGTTCTTGGAGTTCCAAAATTTCTTGCAAATAAAGACTGCGTAATAAGACTTCTTTTTACCGAACCGAACGAGATTGTTGACGTAAAAGGAACAATTGTCTCTGTAAACACAGTCGAAGGCCGCAAGGAACTTGTTGAAGCCGGAATAAAATTTGACGAGAACCAAGTTCCACTTTCGTACAAGATAATAATCAATGAATATCTTTCAAACAGAAGAAAAAAATTCCTTGACTATGCGACAAAAGCCTCAAGTCAAAATAAAAAAGAAGAAACGCTGGAAAAGCAAGAAGCACAGAAACCTTCTGAAAAATAAAAATTTTATAGGAAAAAAACAGATGAACCATAAAAATCCGCTTGAAACAATCTATTTTGTCAATTTGCCAGAAGACTACAATTTTTCAAATGCGGCAATGAAGATTGACTCAACAATTCCGCTGCCTGTACAGAAAAAAATGAAAGGCGACCCGGACGATTACGATATGAACGATATTTCGCCGGAACAAGTTCTTTCTGGAATTCTTACAGTTCTAGCTTATGACCACAAAAATGAGCACAAAGATTATTACCGCTCGATTATTTTAAAGGCGCGGCCGAACATAAAAAAGGAACTTTCAGAGGCGGCAATCCTTAAAGCAAAAAATGAAGACTGGGATTTGGCGGAGGAACTTTTTCTTTCACTAAAAGGAATTGATCCGGAAGACAAGGCAATCACACTGAATTTTGCGCTTTTTTTGGATCAACGCGCAGAAAGTTACCGCCGTTCAGAACTAAACGAAGACGCAGATGCTTACGACAACGATGCGGAAAGCTACTACAAAGATTCAATGGATGCAGACCCGCCGATT
>DLKK01000008.1 GCA_002478955.1 Treponema sp. UBA7590 | reverse complement strand
GGTAGCTGATTCAATTTTTTACTAAATTAATAAAACTCTAAATTCAGGATCAGTTAGCGATTGTAAGGGCGCGGAGCGTTCTTGCGTAAGCAAGAATGAAACCCTGAAAAGCGCGGCACGAAGGAACTGAGTGCAACTGCAGGAGAAAAAAATGGATTTTGATAAGATTACAGACCGGACTGGCACAAACGCAATAAAATATGATTTGGCGGAAGCGAGGAACAAGCCAAAAGATGCCATAAGTCTTTGGGTTGCCGACATGGATTTTCCTACAGCTCCGTGCGTTCAGAACGCGGTTGCGGAAAAGGCGGCTCATGGGATTTTTGGTTACAGCCGCCCGGACTCGCGTTATTACGCCGCGCTGAAAAAATGGTTCCGGGAGCGGCACAGCTACGAGATTCAGGATGAATGGGTTGTGAACACGCCTGGTGTATGTTTTGCTCTTGCGGTCGCAATCAGAGCGTTTACAAAAGAGGGTGAAAGCGTGCTTGTCCAAAAGCCGGTTTATTATCCATTTTTTAATATGATAAAAAATCTTGACCGTAAAGTAGTGAACAGTCCGCTTGAATTAAAGAATGGTCATTATGAGATAAATTTTCAGGATTTTGAAGAAAAAATTATCTCTGAAAATGTAAAGATGTTCATTCTTTGTTCGCCTCATAATCCTGGCGGCCGTGTATGGAAAAAACAGGAGCTGGTTCGCATTTCTGAGATTTGTCTTAGTCACGGAGTTCTGATTGTGAGCGATGAGATTCATTCCGACATAACTTTTGAAGGGCATACGCATACGGTTTATGGAACGCTTTCGCAGGCGGCGGCTGAAAATTCGATTATCTGCACTGCGCCAAGCAAAAGTTTTAATCTTGCGGGGCTTCAGTTTTCAAATATCATTATTCCGAATCCAAAACTGCGTGTCGAATTTTTGCGCGAATTGGATAAAACTGGTTACGATGAGCCTTCGCTTATGGGAATTGTTGCGGCTACGGCGGCTTATTCAGAGGGCGCGGAATGGTTTGATGAGGTAAAAGGTTATATCTGGCAAAATATTGTTTTTGCAAAAAAATATATAGAAGAAAATTGCCCAAAAATCAAAGTTGTTGTTCCAGAGGGCACATATCTTTTGTGGCTGGATTTTTCAGGTTTTTCTCTGACTGACAAGGAAATCAACGAGCGTATTCTGAACAAGGCAAAAGTCTGGCTTGACAGCGGAAGCATGTTCGGAAAGGAAGGGGAAAAATTCCAGCGTATAAACTGCGCGACTCCAAGGTCAATCCTGAAAGAAGCGTTGCAGAGAATCTGCGCTCAGTTTTAGTGTCTTTCAATCTTTTTGAAAACCTTGACATAAGCCCTGCAAAACAATATTCTTTTTATATATGAAAAACACATTGCTTCTACTACTATCTTTAGTTTTCTCGGTGGCCGTTTAAGGTAGATGGTGTGTATTTTCTATTTATTATGGAATTAACAGAACCTGCCCTAGACGGCAGGTTTTTTTGTTTTAATTTGATTTTTTATGGAGGCAAAATATATGTCTGTTATGAATTCTAATGGTAAGTACCGTCCGTTTGAGCCTGTGCCGATTAAAAACCGCACTTGGCCGGACAAGACTATCACAAAAGCTCCGATATGGTGCTCTGTTGATTTGCGCGATGGAAATCAGGCTCTGATAAATCCGATGGGCGTTGAACAGAAGCTGGAATTTTTTGACCTTCTTGTAAAAATTGGTTTCAAGCAGATTGAGGTTGGATTCCCAAGCGCGAGCGACACGGAATTCAATTTTATGCGCCGCCTTATTGAAGAAAACCACGTGCCGGATGACGTTACTTTGCAGGTTTTGTGCCAGGCGCGCGAAAAACTGATTAAACGTACTTTTGAAAGCTTGAAGGGCTGTAAAAAGGCGATTTTCCACCTTTACAATTCAACCAGCCCAGCTCAGCGTAAATACACATTCAATAAATCAAAGGAAGAAATCAAGCAGATTGCGATTGATGGAATCCGTTGCGTAAAAAACTGTCTTTCCATGAGCGAAGGAACAGAAATTCAGCTTGAATATTCCCCGGAAAGTTTTTCTACAACTGAAATTGATTACGCGCTTGAAGTATGCGAGGCTGTAAAAAAGGAATGGGGTTGTTCTGCGGAAAACAAGGTTATCTTGAATCTTCCTACAACGGTTGAGTGCGCAATGCCGAACCAGTTTGCAGACCAGATTGAATATTTTTGCCAGCATATCAGCGACCGTGAGAATGTGATAATTTCTTTGCACAACCATAATGACCGCGGTGAAGGTGTTGCTCAGTGCGAGCTTGGGCTTTTGGCTGGTGCTGACCGTGTTGAAGGATGTCTTTTTGGAAATGGCGAGCGCACAGGAAACCTTGACATTGTAATTGTGGGAATGAATATGTATACTCAGGGCGTTGATCCGGAACTTGATTTCAGGAATATGCCGGCTCTTACAGAAGCATACACAAGGCTGACTGGAATGACGATTCATCCGCGAACTCCATATTCAGGCGAGCTTGTATTCACTGCGTTCAGCGGAAGCCATCAGGACGCAATCAGAAAAGGTATGGCAGCGCGCACAAAGATGAAACCTAACGATTACTGGGATGTTCCGTATCTTACTTTTGACCCGCATGATATTGGCAGGCAGTATGAAGGAATTATCCGAATCAACAGTCAGAGTGGAAAAGGCGGTGCAGCTTATATTCTTGAGCAGGATTACGGTCTTGTGCTTCCAAAGGCAATGCATCCAGCTTTGGGCGATTTGATAAAACATGTTGCGGACAAAGCCCAGCGGGAGCTTAAGCCGGAAGAAATTTTTGACGCATTTGAGACAACTTGGGTAAAAACAAAATCTCCGCTCAATATTCTTGAAATCAATGAGAAACATATTGAAGGCGAGCGCAATTCCGATGTTCCTGAACAGGTTGCCGCAATGGCGACTGTTGAATGGGAAGGCAAAAAATATGCGATTGCGGCAACTGGAAATGGCCCTCTTGACGCTTTTGTAAACGCAATGCGCCAGACTCCGGCTCCAAGATTCAACATTACAAGTCTTCATGAGCACAGCATAGGAACTGGTTCTGACACGCAGGCGGTTGCTTATGTGCAGATTACAAAAGAAAATGGCGATCAGGTTTGGGGCGTTGGAAAAAGTTCAAATGTTGGACGAGCCGGTGTTGCGGCAATTGTTTCCGCTTTAAATTTTAAGCCATTTAAGGCATAATAAATTTAATGGCACGGAAAGAGAAATATACAGCGGCAATTATTGGTACAGGACGCATAGGTTTTACTCTTGGATTTGACTCCAAGAGAGAACAGCCGGCGAGCCACACGATGGCTCTGCTGGAAAACCGCCGTGTAAAACTGATTGCCGGCTGTGACAACAATGCTCCCAGGCTTGCGCATTGGCACAGATTCAACCAGAAATGTGCAGTTTTTTCTGATTATTCTTATCTTTTTGCAACAACAAAGCCTGATATTGTGGTTGTTTCTGTAAACGAAAATTCTCATCTTGAAACAGCTTTGGCAACCTTGAAAGCAAAACCTAGACTTATGATTCTTGAAAAACCTGTTGCACTCAATGTTGCCCAGGCCAAAAGAATTTTATCTGAATCCGAGAAATTCGGTGTTCCAGTTCTTGTG
>DLKK01000038.1 GCA_002478955.1 Treponema sp. UBA7590 | reverse complement strand
ATCATCGCGGAGCAGAATCCTGACATTAATTATATCGGAATAGAAGTTCACACACCAGGCGTTGGAAAACTTTTGGGTGAAATCCGTTCAAAGGACCTGAAAAATCTTTACATAATTGAACACGATGCGCTAGAAGTTCTTGAAAATATGGTTGTGGATGGTTCTGTGAATGGATTTCATATATTTTTTCCTGATCCTTGGCAGAAAAAACGTCATCACAAGCGAAGAATGATTCAACGTCCACGAACAGATCTTTTTGCAAAAAAACTTGCTCCTGGTGGTTATATTTATTTTGTTACAGATTGGCAGGAATATGCGGATTTTGCACTTGACCAGCTGAATCAGACGCCTGGAATCCACAACCGATACAACGGTTTTGCGGAGCATCAGGACTGGCGACCGAAAACAAAATTTGAAAAAAAAGGACTTGAAAAAGATCACGTTATAAACGAACTTTATTTTATAAAAGATGAATGATTTGTTTGATGTAAACGAAGCTGCCATTGAAAATGACAAGGTTTTGCGGATAAAAGAATTGGTTTCTCTCATAAAGCGCTATCAGAAAAGTTATTACGATGGCGAAGGTGAAATCAGTGATGCGGAGTTTGACAAGCTTTGGGATGAACTGAAAAATCTGGATCCAGAAAATGAAATCTTGAAGAAAGTCGGTGCGGATTCCGGAAATTTTGCAAAACTTCATCATGTAATGCCTATGGGAAGCCAGGAAAAAGCCGCTACGCCGGAACAGTTTCTTTCCTGGGCGGAAAAACATGTCTACAACGAATATCTTGTTGAGTATAAACTGGATGGTGCAAGCCTTGAACTTCAGTATGAGCATGGAATTCTTGTTCACGCGGTTACACGTGGCGATGGAACAATTGGCGATGATATTACGGCAAACGCAAAAAAAATGAATGGCGTTCTTCCGGCTCTTGTTGGTTCAGATTTTAAAACGGTTGATTATACCGGCGGAATCCGTGGTGAAGTCATAATGACACATGATGTCCATGCGGAAAAATTTTCAGACAAAGCAAATTGCCGCAATGCAGCAAACGGACTTATGAAACGGAAGGATGGCAATGGTTGTGAATATTTAAAGCTGATAACTTATGACGCATGGGCAACCAGCGGAACTCAGCCTTTCTCTGATGAAGAGGAAAAAATTGAATGGCTGAAAAAACTTGGTTTTAATGTTTGTCCGCTTTTTATTGCAAAATCTCAAAAAGAAGTTATTGATTACCGGGCGCGTGTCATGGAAGAGCGAAAAAATCTTGCTTACGATATTGACGGTCTTGTTGTAAAGGAACGGAAAATCGACCACGCGGATGCTAGCCGGAACCGGCCAGACAGGCAGATTGCATTTAAATTCAGTCTTGAGGAAGCTGTCTCAACGCTAAGGAATGTTGAATGGAGCATAAACGGCGGTACATACACTCCGGTTGCTGTTTTTGACGAGGTTGCGTTGAACGGAACAATGGTTCAAAGGGCAAGCCTTGCAAATCCAGATACGATGCGTTCTCTAGGAGTGAAAATCGGCTGCAAAGTCGTTGTTGTAAAACGTGGTGAGATTATTCCTAAAATAGAAAGCGCAATTCATGAGTATGAGGAAAATGAGCGCCCTGTAAAGATGCCGGAAAAATGCGAATGTTGCGGAACAAAACTTGTGGATGAGGGGAGCCGTCTTTTTTGCCCGAACAAATCATGTGAAAAACGAGTGCTTCATCAGATTATGAAGTGGAATTCTGTTGTTGACATCCGCGATCTTGGCGAAACTCTTGTGAACGAGCTTTTTAAAAGCGGAAAAGTAAAATCAATTACGGATTTGTATTCACTCACGGAAGAAGATTTGACTCCATTTTTCTTGAATGAAGACAGCATTGCAAATGAAAAAAAATCACTTGGCGCCCAAAAAGTTGTGAAATCGATACAGTCAAAACGTGAGATTCCACTTTCTGTTTTTGTTGCCGGCTTTGACATTGAAGGAATCGGGGAAACGACTGTGGAAAAATTGGTTGCGGCCGGTTTTGATAGTCTTGAAAAACTTTTGTCTATGACAAAAGAGGAATGCGCAAAAATTTATGGTTTTGCGGAGACTATGGCTAACATTGCGGTTGAAGGACTTGCTGAAAATAAAGACGAGATGCTTTATCTTTCGAAAAATGTCATAAAAATCAAGGAAACTAGCGGTGGGATACTCGCAGGAAAATCTTTTTGCTTTACTGGTGAGCTTTTTGCCATGAAACGCGCCGAAGCTGAATCATTTGTAAAGGAAAATGGAGGAACCTGCAAGTCAAGTGTCACAAAAGATCTTTCTTATCTTGTTACAAACGACACGGAATCAGGGTCTTCTAAGAATTTAAAGGCTGCAAAATTTGGAATTCCTGTTATTGATGAAAAACAATTCTTGAAATTGATTGGAAGATAGTTCATGGCTGTAAAAAAAATCAGCAGGCGTAAATTATTTTTTGGATTTCTCTTTTTTGCTGCAGGAATTTTGCTCGTTCTGCAGCTTGCCGGTTATCTTCAGTGTTATTATTTTGTCCATAAAATTCCGCAGGACAATGGACAGATTTTAAGAATCATGCTTTTTGGTTCAAGTGAAAATCCTGAGGGAGAAACTGTAAGCGCAAAAATTTCTGTTCTTGACAGAAGTGGCTCTGAAATTGCGGTTATTGAGCGTTCCTGGCCGCAGCTTTATCTTGCTGTAACATTTAGAAGCGCATCTTTTTTGAATAGGACATATTTTTTCCCGGAACAAATTTTTGGAACAAATTCAGTTTCTGTGAGCAGCAGAATTCTTGAGCGGAAATCCAGCTCCTATTTTGTGCGTTATTTTGTAAAAAATCATCAAT
>DLKK01000024.1 GCA_002478955.1 Treponema sp. UBA7590 | reverse complement strand
TTACTTTCGCGCACATTACTCCGCCGATAGTATCGAAAACGAATGCAAATAAGCCTAATCCCATTATCATTAAAGTATCCCACTTTAAAAAGTTTTCCGCTTGCATTTGAAAAGCAATCGTAATTCCTAAAATTAAAGTTATTAAATTACACAAACTGTTTTTTGCAGTGTCTGCTAAACTTCCTAAAACTCCGCATTCGTTAAGTAGATTACCGAACATTAAAAATCCGACCAACGCAAGACTTTTCGGCGCTATTAAACCCGCTACCAAAGTTATTACTATGGGGAATAATATTTTAACGGTTTTACTTGCCCTTTTATTAGTGTAATTCATTCTTATCATTCTTTCTTTTTTAGTGGTAACGCATTTTATTACCGCAGGTTGAATGATGGGAACAAGCGCCATATAAGAATAAGCCGCAACCGCAATTACAGCCATAAGCTCAGGAGCAAGTTTTCCTGAAACATAAATTGAAGTAGGACCGTCCGCGCCACCTATAATTGCAATTGCACACGCCTGAAGAATATTGTAGTCAAAAACTCCAGGAATAAGATTCAACAAAGAAACGCCGAACAATGTAAAGAATACACCGAACTGAGCCGCGCCACCAAGCAAAGCCATTTTCGGATTCGCAATAAGAGGTCCGAAATCAGTCATTGCACCGATTCCCATAAAAATCAGCATAGGGAAGAATTCGTTTCCAACACCAGCATTGTAGATAATGTTCAACATTCCGTCCGGAGCATTTCCCATGCCGGCTCCAGGAATATTCACAAGAATCGTACCAAATCCAATCGGAATAAGAAGAAGCGGCTCAAATCCACAGCCTGCGCCAAGATAAACAATAAGAAATCCGATTGCAATCATTAAAAGATACTGCCAGCCTGGCGCTGTCTTTGCAAATACATTGTCGCCTTCGCTTTTTCTAGCTTCCTCAGCAGCCTCTTCAGCCTGAGCAGCGGCAATTTCTTCCGGAGTCTCAGAATGAATCATCTTGTAAATGCCGGTTGTATGCCACAAATTACTAAAGAACGAGCCGACAGAAATATCATATTTTCCGTTCCAGTTTTCTGTTCCTGGAATAACTCTTTCCATGCCTGCAGGTTTTTCAGCAACCGCCGCCGTATCCTGAGCAAAAACTTTTGTTCCAATAGACACAACAGAAGCAGCCGCCATAATCACAAGCATGATAAAAGCGATTTTTCTTGTATCAGTTTTTGTATTATTAAGCATTATGTTCCTCGAAAAATAACTTTAGCGATACATTATCCTACTGAACTTCAGCAAGAGTCTGACCATTTGCAACCTGAGAACCTGTAGCAGCAACAAAATGAATTTTTCCAGCCGCAGGAGCCTTTACTTCAAGTTCCATTTTCATAGATTCAAGGATTACAACTGTGTCGCCCTTGTTTACAGAAGCACCTTCTGCAACCGCATATTTAAGCAAAGTTCCGGCAACAGGTGAAGAAACAGGAGTTCCAGAACCAGACGCAACAGGAGCAGCTTCTTTTGCTGGAGCAGCCTTAGCAGCAGTTTTTGCAGGAGCAACAGGAGCAGAAACTCCACCAACAGAACCAAGTGCCTGACCTGCAGAAACCTGATTTCCCGGCTGAACAGAGAATGAGACAACGCCATCAGCAGGAGCTTTTACCTCAAGTTCCATTTTCATAGACTCAAGAATGATTACTGTATCACCTCTTTTTACAGAAGCGCCAGAATCAACAGCATATCTCAAGAGTGTTCCGGCAACAGGCGAAGTAATTTCTGTTCCGCCAGAAACAACAGATGCCGCAGCTGGAGCCGGTGTTGCCACAGAAGCAGCTCCAGGTTTTCCGAACGCAACATTGTAAGAAGTTCCGTTTACGTTGATATTTCCTTTTCCGTCAGAAGTTACATTGTAAGAAGTTCCGTTCACGGTGATTGAATAAGAACCTCCGTTAGAAGCTGCCTTCGGAGCAGAGGTCTCTTTCTTTGCGCCAAATGCTGTCTCAGCATCAACAGGACCTTTTGAACGTTCAGCAAAGAATTTCGGAGCAACATTCGGGAACATCGCATAAGTAAGAGCATCCTCATCAGAACCGTTTCCACCGTTTTTCTTTGATTCCTCAAGCATTTTGTCCCATTCAGGAGCAATAAGGTCAGCTGGACGGCATGTAACAACCTTGTCCATCTTGTTCTGTTCAAGCGCTTTTTTAACCAAATCAGGATTTGGATCAGCAGGAAGTTTTCCAAATCGTCCTACAAGAAGATTTCTAAAGTCCTGGGTCATTGTTGTGTATCGCCCCATAAGAACATTCATTACAGCCTGAGTTCCAACAATCTGGGATGTTGGTGTTACAAGCGGAACATAACCTGCATCCTTGTGAACGCGTGGAAGTTCAGCCAAAACATCATCCATCTTGTCGCCTGCGCCCTGCTGCTTAAGCTGATTTTCAAGATTTGAAAGCATACCGCCAGGAACCTGTGAAACAAGAATACGTGTATCAGCACCAAGAAATTTTGATTCAAGCGAAGCATAATGCTTTCGAACTTCGCGGAAATAAGCCGCAATTTCAAGAAGAGCCTTTGTGTCAAGCTCAGTGTCCAGATCTGTACCCTTAAGCATCTCAACAACAGTTTCTGTAGGAGAATGCGAAGTTCCCATGGACATAGAAGAAATAGCTGTGTCAAGAATATCAGCACCAGCTTCTGCAGCCTTAAGCAATGTCGCAACAGAAAGACCAGTTGTGGCATGCGAGTGGATTTCAACAGGAAGATCAACCTTTGCCTTGATAGCCTTGACCAAATCATAAGCAACGTAAGGCTTCAAAAGACCAGACATATCCTTGATACAAATTGAGTCAGCGCCGAAATCTGCATAAGTTTTTGCAAGTTCCGCATATTTTTCAATTGTGTGATATGGAGTTACCGCGTAAGAAATTGCCATCTGAACATCAACGCCAGATTTTTTCGCGGCTTTTGTGGCACGCTCCATGTTGCGCGGATCATTGCAGGCATCAAAAATACGGAAACAGCCGATACCGTTCTTTGCGGCTGTCTCAACAAATTTGTCTACAACATCATCAGCATAGTGTTTGTAGCCAAGAAGATTCTGCGCACGCAAAAGCATCATGATTTTATTGTTCGGAAGAGCCGCATGAAGTTTTCTAAGGCGTTCCCAAGGATCTTCATTCAAAAAGCGGATACAAGAATCGTAAGTGGCACCACCCCATCCTTCAATATATTTATAACCGATTTTATCAAGCATTGGACATGCAGGAAGCATATCTGCCGTTGTCATACGGGTTGCGTGAAGCGACTGATGTGCATCACGGAGTACAAGTTCAGTAATTCCTACTTTAGCCATTTTAATTTTACCTCTTATAAGTTAGATGTTTTCTTTTTCATGAACCGCCATAGCGATTGCGGCAATTATTGCCTTTTTGTCAACAGCATTATTTGCAGCCGCGGCAACTGGTTTTACAGCAGCCTTTGCAGCCGCTTTTGCGGCAGGCTTAACTTCGTCTTTATCAAGCTTGAGCTNNGAGCGCATGAACAACGCAACGAAGAACATTCATACATACAATCAAGATGATTATAAAAGCGAATACAACAGCCATACCCAGCAAAGTCAAAAGACCGCTCTGCCCGAGCATCTGAGAAATTGTCATATATCCTCCTGAAATTAGGACTATTTTGAAAAAACAAAATATTTCATAAATTATAAAAGAATCCAACCTATTTTTCAATAAACCGTGATATAATCAGTTACTAAATTATGAGCATTTTTAATATTTTATTTTTGGTTTTTACAACACTTTTTATTGCAAGCGCAATTCTGGAAATCATCGGGTACCACAAGAAAATCACGTTGATGGAATACATTGCAAATCCATGCCTGTATATTTTTCTTCTTGCCGCATGGCTTATGGTTCTTGTGCCGCTGATTCCTGATTCCCTGAACATAATAATTTTTGTTTCGGCCGCTGTGCTTTTTGGCCTTGCAGGAGCGTGTCTCCAGTTTCTGCCAAAGAAAAGAAAAAATGTCATAACGAGCGCAATATTTTTTATCGCAAGTTTTTTGTGCTACATAATGCTCATCCGTCCGTCATTCAGACTTTTCAGCCTGCCGACATGGATTTCCGCGATAATATTTATGGCATACGTAGCAATGTTTGTTCTATATTACATTTTTGTGATTGGAAAAAGGTCACCTGCAAAAACAGTTGGAATCGCATTTTTCATGGTTCCACTGATGTTTCTGCACTACGGCTCGATTCTTACACTTTTTGGCCAGCCACGGCTTTATTCAGCGTTGCTTTTTGCCGGATGCACAATTTTTATAGCCGCACAGGCATTAATCGTAAAAGGATTTTTTATAAAAGCCAGCGCAAAGGACCGTCTTTTCAGGATGATTCTATACATTGCCGGCCAGTTTTTTGTGACTGCCGGATTTTCAATGATGGTTATCTGATTTTTTTAGGCGGACAATCCACTGATTGACTGCGGACGTTGCAAGAGCGCGGTTAAAAAAAATAAGCGGATTTTTATAGGTCAGAATCAGCTTTCCTATGAAAATCCACTTGCGCGGGATTGTAACCGCTTGCCGAAGGCAAGTTGCGAAGCAATGAAGTAGCACGAAGTGAGTACGGAACGGTGAAAAGCCCGTTGCGGTGGTATTTTGCGCCCAAAAAAAGAAAATCAGAACAAATCTTCCATTTTATAGAGTGCGCCTTTTTTTAATGCGCCGGTTTTTACTGCGTCTGAAAGTTTTTCCAGCGCGTGCACTGCTCCTACGGCAAAACCTTCGCGGCTGCGTGCGCGGTGAGTGATTTCAATCGTGTCCGCCTTGCTGTCAAAAAATACTGTGTGGGTGCCGGGAATTGAGCCGCATCGTGTTGAAGAAACGTGGAGCTGTTCCGGTCTTGGCTTTTCGTGGAACGCGTCCGTCACAATTTCAGTCTTCTTTTTGGTGTTTGCAAGAATTGTCTGGGCAATTGAAAGCGCTGTTCCGGACGGACTGTCTGCCTTCTGGTTGTGGTGAGCCTCCCAGGTGGCAATGTCGTATTCCGGCCATTGCTCCATGATTTTTACGGCTTCCGCAACGATTTTAAAAAGCATATTCACGCCAATCGAAAAGTTCGAGGAAGTCATTATTGTTCCACCGCAACTTGCGGCAAGCTTGTTCACCTCGTCGTACTTGTCATTCCAGCCGGTTGTTCCAACAACAACAGGAAGTCCGAGCGGCAAAAGCGCCTTTATGTTGCCCATTACGGCTGTAGGATGGCTGAATTCAATAACGCCTTCTGCGCCGCTTGATTTTACCGCGCGCGCCACAGCCCCATAGTCGCCGGAAGAAACTTTTACAGTCGCGTCATCAGAAACAACGTCAACGGTCGCAACAATTTCGTGACCAAGATTCTTAGCACATTCAGCAATCATGTGTCCCATTTTTCCATATCCAATAAGTGCAATTTTCATTTCTATATTTCCTTTTAAATAAAAAATCCAACCTAGCCAAAATATGCCTTGTGCAGAATCTGAACAGTTCTGTCGGCTTCGTCATCGTTCACAATAAAGCTTATGTTTACTTTTGAGGCGCCCTGACTTATCATCTGAACATTGATTCCCTCATCTGCCAAAGCGTCAAAACCGCTTGCAAGAATCGCGGAAGAATGCTCAACATCGCAAATAACAGTTATAATCGCACGCTCGCGGCGGACAGAAACATCGCACGCCTTGCTCAAATCCTGCACCAAACCATCAAGTTTTTCTTTTCCACTTACAGTGCAGGAAACAGAAACCTCTGAAGTCGCAATAACATCAATACACACATTCCATTTCAGGAAATTATTGAAGATATGCGCCAAAAAACCAGCCGCCCCAAGCATACGGTTAGAAACCATATCAATCAGCTGCACATGTTTTACAGAAGTAATCGCGCAAACCGGCGGAACCTTTCCACTGTGCTTCTCAACAATTATCGTGCCCTTGCTTTCTATATTGTAAGAATTCTTTACCCGAACCGGCGTTCCACTTTTTCTGACCGGAACCATCGAGCGCGGATGAAGAACCTGCGAGCCGAACATCGCAAGCTCCTGCGCCTCCTCGTAAGTAACTTCAGGAACAGGCTTCGCCTCTTTCACAACACGCGGATCTGTCGTAAGAATTCCGTCAACATCCTTCCAAGTCTGGACTTCCTCCGCATTCATCGCCGCGCCAATCATTGTGGCAGTCAAATCCGAACCGCCGCGGCCAAGCGTCGTTATAACACCTTTTCTGTCCTTTGCGATAAAACCAGTTACAATCGGAATTGCGTTGTCCGCCCCTTTGTCGTAAGCGCCCAAATGCTGCGGAATATTTTCCCAGACCTCCTCCAGAAGCTCCGCCGCCATATAGTTCGAATCGCTCACAAAACCAATATCCCACGCGTCATAGAATTTCGCGTCAATTCCCTGGCTGTTCAGGTAAGCCGCCATCATTCTTACGGACATACGCTCGCCAAAAGAAACAAGATAATCCCGCGACCTTTTGCTGATTTCCTTCAACATAGAAATTCCAGTCAAAAGCTGCTTCAGTTCCGCCAAAAGCGACTCAATCGTGTCAATATTTATTCCAAGCTCTTTCGCAGTTTCCTCGTGAAGTTTTGCCACACCGGCAACATCAACAGTTCCAGTAACCGCCAAATCCGCAGCCGCCAAAAGATGGTCAGTTGTGTCGCCCATCGCGCTAAGAACAACAACCGGGCGTTTTTCCTTATAAGCCTTGATAATCGAGGCAACATGCTTAATTCTTTCTGCATTGGCAACTGAAGAGCCGCCGAATTTCATAACTATCATATAAATAAAATACACATTTTTGTATATTTATGCAATTTCATTTTAAGCCCAAGAAAGCGATTCTTTCTTTTCTTCCGGGCGAAAATTCCATCCGCAAACCGCACTTCCAGGGCCCGCTCACGCTTGGTCTCGCTTCGCTCGCC
>DLKK01000119.1 GCA_002478955.1 Treponema sp. UBA7590 | reverse complement strand
AAAACTTTCAGAAACTTCTTCTGAACAGTCAAAGACAATCGGTGAGCAGCTGAAAAATATCGGAAATTCAATTTCAGAGGTAGTGTCTGCCTCCGAGGAAACGACTTCCGCATTCACAACGGTTACCCAGAAAATCCAGGAAACAGATATTCTTGTGAATCAGATTAAGGCCGCAATGGAAGAGCAGACCGAAGGCTCTAAGCAGATTAGCGAGGCTCTCCATTCAATGAACGACAGTACTTCTGAAGTAAGAGTCGCTTCCCGCGAAATGTCTCAGGGCAGCGAGCTTATTCTTAAGGAAATTCACGAGCTTCAGAATTTCAGTTCCGCAATGAGCCAAAGCATGGATGAAATGTCCATAGGCGCAAAAAAGATTGATGAGACTGGCGCAGTGCTTGGAAATATTTCAGGCAAGGTAAAAGATTCAATAGACAAGATTAGTTCACAGATTGATCAATTCAAAGTTTAACTGTTAAAACTAAATAAATCTTGCCCTAAATCACATTTTTTTCTATAATTATGTGTCATTTGACAAAGACGTTTGCCGCGGCAGGCTCTTTGTCAATTTTTTTTATTACTCGGGGGCTTTCCATGAAAAAATTGGTTTCTGTAATAAGTGCAGGTCTTTTGGTTTTTGCGCTTTTTGGCTGTTCAAAAAAAGTTGAAAAAGGTGAATTCACAGTCCAGAAAGGCAAATTTCTGGTCGGAATGGAAATTGGTTATCCGCCAATGGAATATTTTGCAGAAGACGGAAAAACTCCAACAGGTTTCGATGTTGAGCTTTCAAAGGAACTTGCGAAGCGCATGGGGCTTGAAGCTGAATTTATCGACACAGCCTGGGATGGCATTTTTGCCGGATTAAACACAAACCGCTATGACGCAGTGATTTCTGCGGCAACAATAACAGATGAAAGAAAAGCTGCGTTTGATTTTTCCCAGCCTTATGTTGGAAATGGGCAGGCAATCATTGTGCGCAAGGATTCTCCTCTTACAATCACAAAATTCTCTGATTTGGCGGGATTGAAAGTAGGTTATCAGGCTGAGACTTCCTCTGATTTCTACACAAAAAAACATTCTGCCGCACTTGGTTTTACATATATTGAAAACGGCTACGACAAAGTAATGAACGCTTACGACGACCTTCGTCTTAAAAGAATTGATGCAGTTGTAAGTGATACTGTTGTTTCAACTGATTATCTTGCTCCGGCTGATACTGTATTCAAATCAGTTTGGCTTAGCGACCCGGATGAATATCTTGGTGTATGTGTAAAAAAAGGAAATACAGTTCTTTTGGATAAAATCAATGCTGCCATTGACGACATGAAAAAAGATGGAACAATGAAAGCTTTGTACGAAAAAATATTTGGAATGGATTTGTCCGATTCAATAAAATAACTTAAAAAAGGGTCTGCTGTTATGAACACATTGCAAAAAATTCTTAGCTGGATTCCGCAGCTTTTAGCAGGTGCGCGAATCACAATTTCTCTTACATTGGTTTCTGTACTTGCAGGCCTTTTCTTAGGAATAATTCTTGCGCTTGGCTCAATGTCAAAAAAGAAAGTTTTACGTGCGTTGAGTAAGGCATATATCTTCTTTTTTCGCGGAACTCCACTTTTGATGCAGCTTTATTTTGTTTATTATGGACTTCCGGAAATAAATGAAGCACTTACAATAAACAATAAATTTCTTGCCGCATTCATTGCTTTTTCATTGAATAGCGGAGCGTACTGCAGCGAGATTTTCCGTTCAGCGATTCAGTCTATTGACAAAGGTCAGATGGAAGCCGGAAAAGTCTTGGGATTGAGTTATTTTCAGACGATGAGGCTTATAATAATTCCGCAGTCAATAAGAAGATTGGTTCCTCCTGTTGGGAACGAATTTATCATGATGCTTAAAGATGCTTCTCTTGTTTCAATTATTGCGCTTGCTGATATTACAAAAGTCACACGAAGTATTCAGTCGTCAACAGCGTCTTCACTTGTTTATATTCCGGCAATGATTCTTTATCTTATAATTACTGCTGTGTTCACATTGTTGTTCCACTTGTTGGAAAAGAAAAATACTTACGAGTAAAGTAAGGCGGAGGAAACAAAATGGACATGATTAGAGCAGAAGACATAAAAGTTTCATTTGGAAAACTTGATGTTTTAAAAGGCGTAAGCCTTGCGGTAAAACCTAAGGAAGTTGTTTGTATTATCGGTCCGAGCGGAGCTGGAAAATCCACATTTTTACGCGCATTGAATCATCTTGAGCACATAAACAACGGCTCAATTTATATTGAAGACAGACTTTTGACACAATACAAGGATGGTGTAAGAAAACTGAAGATTTCTTCAAAAGAACGACGTGATATTCTCTTGGAAGTTGGAATGGTTTTTCAGCGTTTTAATCTTTTTCCTCACAAGACGGCTTTGCAGAACACAATGATTGCGCCGATGCACGTTCTTGGAAAATCAAGGGAAGAAGCTGAAAAGAAGGGGATTGAGCTTTTAAACCGCGTTGGTCTTGGCGACAAACTTGACGCATATCCAGGAAATCTTTCTGGTGGCCAGCAGCAACGCGTTGCAATTGCCAGAGCCCTTGCAATGGAGCCAAAAACAATTCTTTTTGATGAACCGACTTCTGCGCTTGACCCGGAACTTGTCGGCGAAGTTTTAGCTGTTATGAAGCAGCTTGCAAGCGATGGAATGACAATGGTTGTTGTAACGCACGAAATGGGTTTCGCCCGGGAAGTTGCCGATCGTGTAATTTTTATGGAAGACGGCAAAATCGGGGCAGAAGGCACTCCTGAGCAGATTTTTGTAAATCCGCAGAATGAGCGCCTTCAGCAGTTCTTAAAAGCAGTCCTGTAATTATTTTACAAAAGTATATCCGGCTTCTGTAATTGCTTTTTCAAATTCAGAATCTGGAACATCTTTTGTAAGTTTTACAACAACTTGCTTTTTTTCATGGTCTGCAGTTGCTTCCTGGACACCGTCAATTTTTTCAAGTGCTTCCTTAACGTGTTTTTCGCAATGACTGCACATCATTCCTTCAACTTTTAATGTTTTTTCTGACATATTTGCTCCTATTTTTTCAACAGATTTTTTGATTTTTCTGTCGTGTTTTGCATTTTTGATATTCACTAAATTCAGCCTTAACGCATTTGTAACAACGCAGAAACTTGAAAGACTCATTGCCGCCGCGCCGAACATAGGATTCATGCTAAGCCCGAACGCGTGGTGATAAACGCCAGCTGCCAGCGGAATAAGTATGATATTGTAGAAAAAAGCCCAGAACAGATTTTCATGGATATTTTTCAGGGTTTTTCGGCTCAAACGGATTGCCGCTGGAACATCCATAAGTGAACTTTTTACAAGAACGACATTTGCGGCATCCAGCGCGACATCAGTTCCTGCGCCAACAGCCATTCCTGTGTCCGCAACTGTAAGGGCTGGCGCATCGTTTATTCCATCGCCAACCATGCACGTTTTTCCATTCTTTTTGAATTCTCTTACGATTTTTTCTTTCCCATCCGGTAAAACTCCAGCGATAACTTGGTCAACTCCGGCTTTTTTGCCGATTGCATTCGCTGTTTTCTCATTGTCGCCGGTCAGAAGCACGACTTTTATGCCCATATTTTTTAGCTCGGAAATAGCTTTTTCGCTGTCTTCTTTTATAACATCAGAAACCGCAATAATTCCAAGGAACTTTTTGTTTTCAGCAAAGAAGAGAGGTGTTTTTCCTTCTTCTGAAAGTTTTTCTGCCTGTGACAGAATATTTTTGTCAACTGAACCTGGAGCAATTTTTTCAATATAGTTTAAATTTCCGCCAAAAAGATTCGTTCCGTCAAGTTTTGCTGTAAGTCCGTTTCCCGGCACGGAATAAAAATCCGTTACATTTTTTGTTGCAATTCCATTTTCCTGAGCTTTTTTAAGGACAGCCTTGCTCAGCGGATGCTCGCTTTTTGATTCAAGGCTTGCGGCTTTTTCAATAAGCTCATTTTCGCTGATTTGATTTGGAATTATGTCTGTAACCAGCGGTTCGCCTTTTGTTACTGTGCCGGTTTTGTCCAGAACAACAATCTGGGTTTTTCCAGTTTCCTCAAGACTTTCNNTGTTCCTGTTTTATCAAAAACTATGTATTTTGCGCTTTTAAAGCGCTCAAAAATGCTAGGGTGTTTTATTAAAATTCCATTTTTTGCTGCTTGGCTTATAGCACAAACGCTAGCTAGTGGCGCTGCAAGCCCAAGCGCACAAGGGCAACTTACAACAAGAACAGAAATTGCCCGGTTCAAGCTGAATGAAAATTCTGAACCAGCCAAAAGCCATGCCAAAAAAGTCACCAAAGAAATCATAAGGACTGCAGGTACAAAAATCCCTGAAACTTTGTCTGCAATTTTTGCAATAGGAGCTTTTGTTGCGGCGGAATCGCTTACCATCTGGATAATCTGGGAAAGCGTTGTATCTTCGCCAATCCGTGTTGCGCGGCATTTTATAAAACCGCTCTGGTTTATTGTTCCAGCAGAAACATTGTTATTAACAGTTTTGTCCACAGGAATTGATTCTCCTGTCAGAGCGGACTCGTTTATCGCAGTGCTTCCTTCAATTATTTTTCCGTCCACAGGAATATTTTCGCCAGGTCGGACAACAAAAATATCATCGATTTTTACTTCATCAATCAGAACTTCTGTTTCTTTTCCATTTCGGAGCAAAGTCGCAGTTTTTGGCGCAAGTTTCATCAGGCTTTCAAGTGCATTTGTTGTTTTTCCCTTGGAAATTGACTCAAGCAATTTGCCGACTGTAATCAAAGTTACAATCATTGCCGCGCCTTCAAAATACAAGTTGTGCATATAAAACATTGATTTTTCAGTGTTTCCGGCTAAAGCGGAATCAGTCATCGCGAAAAGCAGGATTGTGCTGTACAAAAATGAAATTCCTGAACCCATTGCGACTAGCGTATCCATGTTTGGTGCACCGTGAAAAAGACTTTTAAATCCGTTCACAAAGAATTTTTTATTAATCAGCATGATTGCAAAAGCCAGAATCATTTCCACAAGTCCCATTGCAACGTGATTTCCGCCGTTTTTCATAAACCAGGAAGGAATCGGCCAGTTCCACATAACGTGCCCCATGGTCAAGTACATAAGCACAAGCAAAAGCACAGCAGACCATACAAGCCGCTTTTTCAGGACAGGAGTTTCTTTATCGTGCAAAAGATTTTTTTCATCATTTAACAGAGAAGAGAATGAAGATTTTTCTGACGATTTTGATTTTTCAGATTTTTTTTCTATTTTTTCTGCATCGTAACCTGCATTCTGAACCGCAGCCACAATTTCTTTAGCAGAAGCCGTTCCTTCAACGCCCATGGAATTTGTCAAAAGACTTACAGCGCAACTAGTAACTCCAGGAACTTTTGAGACAGCTTTTTCAACACGGGCAACGCAAGCAGCACAGCTCATTCCAGAAACCGAATATTTTTCCATAAAACCTCCAGTCAATAAAAATCATTATTAACTTAAATGCCGAGTTTTGTTGGTTTAGTAAAAAA
>DLKK01000108.1:1380-2864 GCA_002478955.1 Treponema sp. UBA7590 | reverse complement strand
ATTGGCTTGAAGAAATTGCGAAAGCTGAATGGGACGCGGCAAAATTTCTTCATTATCTTTTGAGCGAAGGCAAACTTAAAGAAACTGTCGGAGATTCTGCACTTGTTCCGCTTTTGACTGATGGTAAAAAACTCGTTTCGTTCTGCACACTCGCTCCGCTCGACGACGTTCAGCCCTCAGACCTTTCTCCTTGGATTGGCTTTGTCTACACTGCCCCCGAATATCGTGGTCATCATTACGCAGGAAAGCTTTTGAAGTGGGCAGAAAACACCGCAACCGTCAAGGGAAACAAAGCAGTTTACATCTCAACTAATCACACTGGGCTTTACGAAAAATACGGCTATGAATTTTTCAAGATGGCAAAATCAATTGATGGAGAAGAAACAAGAATCTACCGCAAGAAACTTTCCCCAGACGGCGAGAAAAACAACATGGCAGCTTGCTTGACAAAAAAAATCTCTCAAAGTATAGTTCTATAAAATTTTAATTTTCTGCCACCGGGCAGAAGAAATGCTATAAAGAGCATTCACGAAGGAATATCGGTAGGTCTGGAGAAATCCATGCAGATGTCCTTTTGTGGATGCTTTTTTTTTCGCATTAATGGCTTTTTAAGAGTAGTCAATTCGGAAATTGATATTTTCTCATTGGCTTTTTATAGGAGTATTTATGAAAAAAAATCTGATTGTCCCAAAGTTTTCTGTTCCTGAAAAGATTCTTTGGGCGGCATCCATAGTCGGTGTTACGGTTCTGTTCTGTCTTGTTCCGCAGAAAAATCCGCTTACGCTGATTGCAACGATTGTTGGCATAACGGCGCTTCTTTTTATAGCAAAAGGACACATTTCAGGACCGTTTCTTCAGCTGGTTTTCTGTGTGCTTTACGCAATTGTCGCGCTCGGATTCAAATATTATGGCGAGGCGATAACTTATATGGGAATGTCATTTCCAAGCGACCTTTTTGCGGCGATTGTGTGGCTAAAAAATCCTTCCAAAAAAGGAAAGAGTGAAGTTCAAATGGCTCACCTTACTCCGAAAAAATCCGCAGTGGCAATTCTTGTAAGCACGGCAGCGACTGTCATTTTTTATTTTGTACTGAAAAAACTGAACACTGCGAATCTTGAAATCAGCACGGTCTCTGTTGCGACAAGCATGGCGGCAAGTACCCTTACAATCATGAGGGTTCCTTACTATGCGCTTGCCTACACCGCGAACGACATCGTTCTGATTGTCATGTGGATTTTGGCGAGCATTGAAAACCCTGTCTACATTCCGATGGTTTTCAACTTTGTGATTTTTCTGATAAACGACCTGTACGCTTTTTTCAGCTGGAAGAAGCTGCGGAGAATTCAGGAGGAAGGAGAAAACACACTGGGCAATGAATGAAATTATTCCGCAGACAGAAATTGCGTATTTTCACTAAATGGAATGATTCCGAAAGCCGAAAAAGTCTTTTGTCATCAATCGGAATTATTCCGAAGCCAGAAAAA
>DLKK01000108.1:0-1292 GCA_002478955.1 Treponema sp. UBA7590 | reverse complement strand
ATCAATCGGAATTATTCCGAAACCAGAAAAAGTATTTTGCCATCAATCGGAACCATTCCGTAAAACAAAATCTTTAAACGAGATTGAAACGGCGATTTTCTGTAGAATTAAACAAAAAGAAGAAATAAAAAAAGAGAATCAAAAAATGTGTTTTATTTGCGCCAAACACTTTCGACGCGGAAAAAATCGTAGCATAAAGAAACCAAAATTTTACTGTATCAAGACAAGGTTAAATTTGGCATTGGCACAGTTTCTTAATATTGAATTCCGATTCCGATAAAAATCTCGTAGGCGGAAAGGCTGCTTCTCCAGCTTGTGTCGTAGGAAGTTCTGGGGATTCTTGAAAAAATCAGGTTGCTCAAGTCCAAGCCTAGACTTCCGCGAACAACGATGCTTTTCCATTTTTTCGGGTAAACCAGAACTTCAAAGCCGCCGGAATACCATCCGTCTTTCGGGCTGAAAAACCTGCCGGTCGTGCTGTTTTTTGCCAAAGCTAAATCCACGAACGGCGCAAGATGGACTTCAAATCCAAAGTCTTTTATGCGTGAAGTTTCTTTCGGCCGGACTGAAAAAAGATGAAACGGAAAATCAAAGTTTGCAAAAAGCGCGGTTGGAACGTAAAGAAAACGGTCGGCAAGATTTTTTGAGGAAATTTCCGGCGTATCACGAATTCCGCGCAAAAAAGTTCCAATCGGTCTTGTGTTTTCATCCTGAAAAAAGTTCAGCTGCGAGGCGATTCCAAATCTCTGAAAGGCTTTATACGCTTTTATCTGCGTCGAAAAATATGGGACAAAATCATTTTTCCTAAAATCAACCCCTAGACCGCCGTCAAAGTCGGCCGTTATCCCTTGCCGAAAATTCCCGATCCAATCCACGCGGCCAAAACCAAAAGAAAGTCCGGCTTTTGCAAGCGGTGAGGAAATCTCCGAATCATCAAAATTAAGATTGCGGTCGCTCCAGCAATAGAAAAAATCCGTGTACGGCGTGAGCGTTGAATCCGCAAAATTCATTTTCATCGGCAAAGAGAGTTTCGCGTATTCAACTTTTTCGATTCGCAAAGCCTGGGCAAACAAAAAGCTCGCCACAAAACCAAAAATAAAACTAAAAAAAACGCGATTCTTTTTCATAGTTAAATTATATTCAAACAACTTAAAATGAACATAAACAAATTTTAAATTTTTTATAAACAGCCTGAATATCGAGTTTTATAAATTCAACATAAAAATTGAATAAGCTACCAGAAAAAGCGCGTCAATTCTTCATGCGGAGCGTAACAAGGTATCGGACTGCGC
>DLKK01000104.1 GCA_002478955.1 Treponema sp. UBA7590 | reverse complement strand
CGTTTTGCCGCGATTGTTGGAGTCATGATTTCCTGTTCATACTGCGCTTTCTTTTCTGCAACGTATTCAGCTTTTTCCGGATCTTTTAAGTCTTTTGCATACAGAATACCGATTGCACCGTCTGCACCCATTACCGCGATTTCAGAAGTCGGCCATGCGTAAACGTAATCTGCACCGATATGCTTTGAGCACATTGCGATGTAAGCTCCACCGTAAGCTTTTCTTGTGATTACAGTTACTTTTGGTACAGTTGACTCGCTGTATGCGTAAATAACTTTTGCGCCGTGGCGGATGATACCTTTCTGCTCTTCCTGTGGACCTGGAATAAATCCCGGAACATCAACAAAAGTAAGCAGAGGAATATTGTATGCGTCGCAGTAGCGAACATGGCGCGCGATTTTGTCAGAAGCATCGCAGTCAAGGACACCGCCCATTCCGGCTGGATTATTTGCAACGATACCAACTGAGCGTCCTTCAACTTTTGCGAATCCTGTGACGCAGTTTATTGCAAACTCTGCGGATGTCTCAAAGAATGAGTTGTCATCTGTGACATCTTCAATTACTTCGCGGATGTCATAGCCTTTGTGTGTGTTTTCAGGAAGGATTTTTTCAATGTGTTTTGCCTTTTTATGCTCATCGTACTTGAATTTTGCGGCCTGGACAATTTCATCACCGTAATAGTGCGGAATGTAATCCAAAAGCTTTCGTACTTTTTCAAAGCATTCCGGTTCAGAAATGCAACGGAACTGCGCGACACCTGATTTTTTTGAATGGATTGAAGCACCGCCAAGGTCTTCAGCGGAAATATCCATGAACATTACCGATTTTACAACTTTTGGTCCGGTTATAAAGAGCTGGGAAATCTTGTCCACAGCGAAAATAAAGTCTGTGATTCCAGGTGAATATACAGCACCGCCAGCGCAAGGTCCTGCAATGATTGAAATCTGTGGAACTGAGCCAGATGCACGCACATTCTGATAGAAAAGGTCACCGTAGCCGCAAAGAGCGTCAACGCCTTCCTGGATGCGCGCTCCGCCCGAATCGTTGATTCCGATTACAGGGCAACGTGCCTGTATTGCTTTATCAATAAGTTCAGCGATTTTCTTTCCATGCATTAAGCCAAGAGAACCGCCCTGAACTGTAAAGTCCTGCGCATAAACCGCAACTTTTCTTCCGTTGATTGTTCCAAAACCTGTAATTACACCATCATAAGGAATGTCTTTCTTTTCCATTCCAAAACTTGTGCAGTTGTGGCGAACTCCAGAATAAATTTCCATGAAAGAGTCTTTGTCTACAAGATTGTTGATTCGTTCAATGGCATGCCATTTGCCTTTTTCGTGTTGTTTTTCAACATTGTATGTGTAAGCCATTTAAGTGGTAACCTCCAAAAGTCACTTATCGGTTTTAGTTTATATAATAGGTCTTTTAGTGTCAATGACATTTTTTGGAAAAATGTCAGAATGAATTTTTAGAAATGATATTACAAATGTCGAGTTTTATAAATTCAATATACAAATTGAATGAGCTACCAGAAAAAGCGCGTCAATTCGCCATGCTGAGCGTACAAAGTATCAGACTGCGCAATTTTTTTCAAAAATTGCTTGCTATCGCTCAGAATAGCTCGGTTGCCGCTTTCTTTTTCTTCCCGCACATTCAATTTATTTCTTTAGAAATAAAACTCTACATTTGGGACTAATACCCGATTTTATCGAGACGCTCTTTTTCAATCTGCATTGATTTTTCGGTCGGAAGCCACGGATATTTTTTGCGCAGGGAATTCACGGCTTCGATTTCATTTTTGTTGCAGTCAGAAAGTGCCTGCTTGAAATCGAGCGAAACCTGAAGCGGCGAAAAATACTCGGCGGAACTTGTCTGGTCAAGTTTTGTGATTTCCCAGGTCTTGCCTGAAAAACGCAGTGTCACCACGGTTGTAAATTCCTCAACTTCAATAAGATTGTCCTGGTTGTGGACAAGAAAATATTTTACTTTGTGCGTTGCGTCCGGCATTTTTTCAATTCTTGTCTTTGAGCCGTCCTCTGAATAAACTTTGCGCGCGGGGTGATTTTTCTTTGTTGGAACTTTTATGTCCAGCGCGGAATTTTTTCCGTCGACAGAAAAATTTGTGATTCCGTAAATGTAATGTGAATAAGATTTTGAGGAATCCGGCTCGAAGAAGAACCAGTTTTCCGGCGTGGAAATCCCTGAGTCAAAATTGTACGCGCTTTTCATCTGCGTTGTTATGTAAATCTGCGGAACTTTTGAAATGTAACCTTGTGCTTCCGGGCAGTTTTTTGCGGCGCAAATCATAAGGTCTGTGTCCATTGTGTGGATTCCGCGGTAAAAAACTTCTGTGACCTGCGTTGAGTCCAGTCCGATTGCGCTTGGCTTTTTTGAATTTTCACTTGTTATGGAAGCGGCGGCGATTGCAACAAAAAGTGCGGTACAAAAGATTGCGGCGGCGATTGCCCGGTTTTTGCGCACAAAACGTTGTCTTTTCAGCCTGGAATTTTGCTCATTCTTGAATTTTGCCGAGATTTTTTCAAATTCTTGCTCTGGAAGTTTGTGTTTTTGGCTTTCGTTTCCAAAAATTTCTTTTTTCAGTTCTTCAAGCGGAAATTGATTTTTCAGCGTTTTTCCTTCAAGCAACGAATTTATTGCGCCCGCAAGTTTTTTGTCTATTCCGTTTATTTCGTACTCAAGCGGAATGAAATTCCGGTCGCTCAGCTTTTTGTCGTTTTCCTCTGAATACGGAAGTTTTTTCAGCACTGCAAAATATGCCATTGAACCAAGCGCAAAACTGACTGCGGAATTTTCTGTTGCAATGTAGTCGCGCCAGTCGTTCTGAAAATAATTGTACAAAGTTTTTCCAAGATTGGCGGCTGAACGGTCAAAAGTTTTTTCCGGCACAAAAAGTATTTTTCCTTCATCTTTGTTCACTATGATTCCTGCCGCTCCGTTGCATGGAATTTTTATATTCTGCTTTATAGCGTTGGAATAAATCTCGCAGATGGCAAAAAGCGCCTCATTTGTATTGATGGAGTCCGCGCCTTCTTTCTCGATTATTCGCAAAAGGGAAGTGCCGCAGAAATCTCCGCAGAAATAGACTTTTTCATTTTTTGTCTTTATCTCTTCAAATTTCCATTCTGAAAATTTATTCCATGTTCCGTCAGGCAGTTTTTCCGCAAGAATCCCGGTTTCTTCCAGCAAAAGCGAGAATTTTGTTTTACCAAACATCATTTCGTCCAAGTTTGAGTTAAGCCACAGTTTTTTGTTCTCGGATTTTATCAAATCCACAGGTGCAAGCACATTTTCCATTTTTTCCTCAGCTGATTTTTATTCTATCATAAAAACAAAATTTGTTTATCCTGATTTTTTTTCTGTGATATAATTAGTGGAAATTAGGAACTTAAATTTTGGGAATAGAAGAATGAGTTTTTTTTCTTCCCGCTTATTCAATTTGTTGGTCGTGGATTAAAACTCAACGTTCATTTTATTCCTGTTTTTATAATGGAGGACATCATGAGTTACAGAATAATTACAATCAGCCGTGAATATGGTGCAGGCGGCCATGCTGTTGGCCAGGAGCTTTCTAAAAATCTGGGAATTGCGCTTTTTGACGGAGAGATAATCCAGAAAGTTGCGGTTCAAAGCGGCCTGAGCGAAAAATATATCGCGGAAAAAGGCGAGTACGGAAATAAATCTGTCTTTGAAAGCTATTTTTCTGCCGGAATGTATTACAAAGGACCTTCCTTGGAGGATGAAATCTGGGCTGTCCAGACAAAAATAATCAGGGACCTTGCTGAAAAGGAGCCTTGCATAATAATCGGGCGTTGTGCGGATTTTATTCTTAAGGAACGCAATGATGTGCTTGATGTGTTTTTGCACGCCTCGTATGAGGAACGCATAAAACGGCTTTCCGCGGAAGGTGTTGATCTGGGAAAGAAACCGGAGAAATTCCTGCACGACCGTGACTGCCGCCGTTCATCTTATGTTCATTTCTATACAGACAGAAAATGGGGCGAATCGCGCAACTACAATATTACTTTGGACACCGGAAAATTCGGCGTGGAAAAATGCGCGGAAATTATAGAAAATCTTTATAAGAATTAGATTGAATGTCGGGTTTTATGCTCAATTTATAAAACCCGATATTGTCTACCAGTCTTTTTGAATGTATGTCGCCTTTGGCCGTGCTGTAATGTCTACGCGGCGGTTCTGCGCTCTTCCTTCCTCTGTTGCATTGCTCGCTACCGGTCGTGTTGCGCCATAACCTTTGTATGTGAATATGCGTTCCGGTATTCCTTCTCCCACAAGTGCCTTCATCACAGTTCTTGTTCTTTCAATAGAAAGGTTCATCTGACCGACAGGTTTTCCAAGATCTGCGGTGTGTCCTTCAACAAGAATTGTGAATTCATTGTTCTTTATGATTTCCTGGAGCATTTCTGCAATTTTTCTGATTCTTGGTGCTTCCTGCGGCAAAAGTTCAGGCGAATCCGGAATGAATTTAAGGTCAACGCTGAAGAGAATTCCAGTGAGGCTGTCTGAAACGTCAACATCTGGAACTTTGTTCTCGTAGATATATTTTTTGATTTCCCGGAATGTCGCGTAATAGTCAGGAGTTTTTTCCGGCAGTTTTACATCGTACACAAGATTTTTTTTGTCCAGAAGAATAACAACTTTTCCGTCTTTTAGAAGTTTGCGGTTTGCGTCAACTGTAAGGATTTTCAGGGCATCTTTTCTTCTGATGATTGGATCTGTGCGGTTTCTTCCATAAACACGGTAAGCTTTTATGTAAAGCGGATTTCCGCCGACTTTGTTTTCGTAAAGCTCAAAATCGTCCTGCCAGTTGTATTCAACAAGTCCTTCCGACTGTACAATCTGGCTGTCCGCAATGTTTTTTTCGTAGACAATGTTCATGTTCTCGTCCCAGATTGTAGGAAAAAATGCGGGAAAAACTTCGCTGGAAACAAATTCCCCGTGTACTGGAACTGTTCCCCGCGCGTCAATTATTATTCCTGTATATTCGCGGCTTGAAACTATGTCAATCGGTTCTTCTGGCGTGTAAGGGTAGCGGTGGCGCACAAGAAGTTTCCCGATTTTATTCATGTCGATTGTGTTTGTTGTGCTTGCGGAATTTCCGTCGCTGGAAAAAACTGTGAGCGTCTGGCCGGCTGTCTCGATTATTTCTGTGATTTGCTCAAGCGTTATTGTCTCGGCAAGAACTACGTCTCCGATATAATTTGCAGAGTCAACGTAAAGTGAAAGCACTGGATTTTTTAAAAGTGATGGAGTCTTGATTTTTATCAGGCTTTCCGCGGAATTTCGTCCTGCCGGGAGTTCGATGCCGGCTTTTTTTACATCAAGAGAAATTTTAGAGGTGAATTTTTTCTCAGTCCAGTCAACCTGGCTTTTTGAGGACAATGTTGAGTTGTCAATTTGCGCATAAAGAAAATCTGTCTTGCCTGAAAAAGCTAAAAATGCTGAGACCGCAAACGCTATCAAAAATTTTTTCATATTAACCACCACATTGATTTTCGGCGGATTTAACTGGATGTTTTAGTTAAATATCCCATCTGGCTTAGCGCATAGGCGGCTGAATCTTTCATTCCTTCCGGGAAGCGCAAAGTGTATTCTTTGTGCGGCGGCGTAACTTGTTTTATAAGCGCGCTGTTTAAGTCGCAGAGTTCCTGCAGATCAATCCTTAGCTCATGGGAAAGCGCGGAAAGATAGACTGAGTCGTATACTGTGACGTAATCAAACATTCCGGCTCTTGTCTCAAGAGTTGTTCCATTCCATGCTCGTGCCTGCGGAAAATTCACGCCGTAATATTTTGAATTTTCAACAACATCCGCAATTGCGAGCAGTTTAGGAACGTAGCCGCTTGCCTGTTCGCTAAGAAATCCTTTTTCCCTAAGATACCAGAAATCACGGCTGCCGGCTCTTTTTATGGCTTTTTTTAGTGCTCCGGCTCCGCAGTTGTATGCGGTTATTGCCAGAAGCCAGTCGCCAAAAGTACGGTAGTTTTCGTTAAGTTTCTTCAGCGCAGCCTCTGTGGATTTCCATGGGTCAAGGCGCTCATCAACGTAGTCGTTATATTCCAGAAGCCCCGGAATGCTGTTCAGCATGAACTGCCATAAACCTGTCGCGCCGGAACGGGATTTTGCATAGGGATTGTAGTCGGACTCAACTACCGGAAGGTATTCCAGTATGGCAGGCATTTTCCGCTTTTCAAGTTCATTGCGCACGAAAATCCTGTACTGCTGGCCGTCGTCAAGAACTTTGTAAAGGTAATTTTTGTGCGTTGTCAGATATTTTTTGCGCAGAGTTTTTACCGCGGCGTTGTTCATCCCCGGAAAATTCAGATTTTTGTACGCAGTTTTGTTTTGCGTGGTTTCCGCTGAAAAAACTGCACCTGAAAGAAAAAATAATAGAATGCCAAGAAAAAAAATGTTTTTGTGTCGCATCTGCCGCGTCAAAGTTTTTCACCGATGTAAATTCCAGCCCATTCCCAGTTTCCGTGGATGTCCGGATCAAGCGGAAAGTTTACTTTTCTAAAGTAAAGGTACCATACTGAGACGTACTGCGACCATCCCCATGTGCGAAGATATGCTTCATTTGATGTTGACATTTCGTCCAGCTCAGCGCTGTAGCGCACACGGTTTCCGCGCATAAAGTTTCTCATGCTGAATTCTTCCTGCGCATTCGGATCCATTTCGTCCTGTTTCCAGGACATTGAGAAAAAGTTTACGCGCGCCCTGTATTTGTCCAGCGAGCGCCAGTCGTAGTTTCTGATTGCTTTTTTTACAGCCTGCTCAAGTGCCGGAAGACTTTCAAAAGTCCAGTCTTTTGGAGAATTGCTGAAGCCTACAAGTTGACGTGCCTTTTTGTATGCGTTTGGTTCGCCAGCAATCTGAATTGTTGACGAATCTGGCTGTGCAAGGAACATAGAGTATGCTTTTAGTGCTTCGTTCCAGTCGCTTTCCTTCTCGTATTCAAGCGCAAGCCGCAGATAAAGCTCTGTGATAGAGACATTTGTTGGAAATCTGTTTATCAGCTCGTTGAAATAATGGATTCTGCTGCGCGGATTTGTTGAAATCTGGATTAAATTCTGCAGGCAAGTAAGATGGATAGAAACTCCTTTTACAAGCAGATCCTGGTAATTCAC
>DLKK01000071.1:19232-25330 GCA_002478955.1 Treponema sp. UBA7590 | reverse complement strand
TTCCCGCTTATTCAATTTGTTGGTTCAGTAAAAAAATATAAATTGAAATATTAAAACTTACGCCCCAAAAAAAACTTGGCACGGTTCTTGCATAATATTTAATGTAGATTATTTTTGGAGGCAAAAAATATGACAGACAGCACAATTTCAATGTATCTTAAAGAAATCAATAAGATTCCACTTCTTTCTTTTGAGGAAGAAACTGAACTGGCAAAAAAAGCCGCAGCTGGTGATAAGATTGCAAAAAATAAGATTGTAAACGCAAATCTTCGCTTTGTTGTAAATGTCGCCAAAAAATATCAGAAAAAAGGTCTTGAGCTTGAAGATCTTATAAGCGAAGGAAATATTGGTCTTTTGACTGCGATTGATAAATTTGATGTTACAAAAGGTTATCATTTTATCTCATATGCTGTCTGGTGGATTCGTCAGTCAATTCTTAAGGCAATCTGCGAAAAAAGCCGCGCGATTCGTCTTCCGCAGAACAGGGCGAATGAACTTGTTCAAATTGAGCACGCAAAGAAGTCAATTAAAGATAATATTTCTGAAGAACAGGAATTTACAGAAATTGCTTCAATGTTGAATATGGATGTTTCCCATGTCCGCGAACTGGTTGAAATAAGCCGCGAAATGGCTTCCCTTGACTCAGAGATTACAGGAAAAGATAATTCGGCTACAACTTTGGGCGCAATGCTTGAAGATAAAACTAACAGTCAGCCGGAAGACTTGGTAATAAACAAGGAAATGCAGCGAGACATAAACAGCGTTCTTTCAACTTTGAAACCGGCGGAAGCTGAAGTTCTTAAAATGCGCTATGGAATCGGCGTTGAAAAACCGATGTCATTAAAAGAAGTTGGAGACAAATTTAATCTTACAAAAGAAAGAATCCGACAGATTGAAAAACATGCGCTTGTTAGAATGCAGCACCCGACTCGTGCCCGACGTCTGGAAAGCTATGTTGCTTAATTCAATAGATTTTTTGTGTATTCAAAGGCATCATTTCGGGCTTGAACAAGAATGTCATGGTCGCGGATGATGTCTGCGATTCCAAGTGCAAGATTTCCTGCCTGAGCGGTTCCGGTAATTTCGCCGGGACCTCTTAATTTTAAATCCTGATTTGCAATTATAAAACCGTCTGTGTTCTGACGTAGAACTTTCATGCGCTCAATTCCGGTTTCAGTGATTTTTTTGCTGTAAATCAAGAAGCAGAATGACTGCGCATTACCTCTGCCAACGCGTCCACGCAGCTGATGAAGCTGGGCAAGTCCAAAACGGTCTGCCTGCTCAATAACGATGCTAGTTGCATTTGGAACATCAACTCCGACTTCGATTACTGTGGTAGCCGCAAGAACTTGTATTTTTCCACCTTGAAAATCTTTTAGAATCTGAATTTGCTCTTCCTCTGCGATTTTTGAGTGAAGAAGAGCGCATTTATATTCTGGATAAATATTCTTGGAAAGGTTCTTGAAATTATCTTCAGCGGATTTTATGTCTTGAATTTCACCGTTTTCATTTTCCGAATTTATTGCCGGATAAACAAAATATGCCTGATGTCCCATTTTTAGCTGATTTCTTACTGCTTCATATGCGTTGTGTTCATTTCCTTCTTTTACAAGATATGTTTGAATAGTTTTTCTGCCTTTCGGCATTGTTCTGATTACGCTCACGTCCAAATCCCCAAAAACTGTAAGCGCAAGTGTCTGCGGAATCGGGGTGGCGCTCATCATCAGAAGATGTGGTTCAAAAGTGACATGAGGCTCTGTTTCCGTGTGGCGTCCTTTTTCCAGAATTGATTGGCGCTGGATTACGCCAAACCTATGTTGTTCGTCAATGACTGCAAGCTGCAGATCGTTGTAGACAATTTGTTTGCTGAAAAGTGCGTGCGTTCCGATTACAATATTTATCTCGCCGGATTTCAGTGCGTTCAAAAGCCGAGTGCGCCCTGAACTTTTTACATTTCCTGTAAGAAAAGCGACATTTATTCCGAGCGGTTCAAGCAGTTTTGCGGCCGAATCAGCGTGCTGGCGCGCAAGAATTTCTGTCGGTGCCATAAACGCGCACTGACCTTTCCAGTTTATTATTCTGAGGCAGGCAAAAAATGCGACAAGAGTTTTTCCGGAACCTACATCGCCTTGCAGGAGCCGTTGCATTGTAAAAGGAATTTTTTTTGTGGAAGATTTTCCGTTCAGCAGAGCCGCTCGTTCCTGGAAGCCCCTGTCAATGTCTTTGTTCATCTGGTTGATTACAAAAATCTGATCCGGTGTAAGATTGAAGGGAAGCCTTTCTAAAAGTTCCTTCTGAAGAGGCGAAAGGTTCTTGATAAAATCAGATTTTTCCTGTGCTGAAAGTTCCTTGCCGCTCTGATTCCATTGCGCGGTTCCAGCCTGTTTTGCTTCCTCAAGGTTTGCCACCGGAAACGAGCCTTTGTGCTTGAAAGCCCGCTCTGCAATCGCTTTTTGAAAATAAAAAAGCTCTTCGTAAATCAAGGTTTTTCTTGCTTTCTGAATTTCTTCCGGCGTCTGGCTAAGGTGGATAAATTTTATTGCATCTTTTTTTGAAAGAAGATTCTGTTTCTGGATGTATTTTTCAGGCAAATTGTCATCAATTCCGATGTCATATTGTTTTATTGCTGCTTGCACCGCTTTTCTTACGGTTTTTTGTGTAAGACCTTCTGTTAGCGGATAAATCGGGAGAATTCCTGAATCTGGAAGCGGCTGATTTTGAAAATCTTCAAGGTTTCCGCTTTCTGAAAGTTTTGTCACATCAAAATCTGTGCTTTGAATCTGTCCGTATTTTACGGTGAAAGTTCCTGTGATGGCTATGATGCAGCCAACCGGAAGCGAATGTTGCAGAAATGTCCTGTTGAAAGCAATCAGGCTTGCGGATGCAGTTCCATCTGAAATAATTATTTTTAGCGTTCGCATTCGTCCATACCCGAAAAATTCGTGGGCGGTAACCTGCGCTACTGTGTGGACTTTTGCGGACTCAAACCTTGAAATCGGGTTCCGGGCGCGCCGGTCTTCGTAGTTCCGTGGATAAAATTTTAAAAGGTCGCCTACAGTAAAAATGTTCAGTTTTGCGAACAATTTTTCTGCGGCAGGACCGACTCCTGAAAGAGATGCGACAGGCGTTTTTATTTCATCCAGCTTCATTTTGATTCAAATCTTAAAAAGGAATGTAATGGATGAACCGCAAAATCAAATTCAACAGGAAGAAAGAGACTGCAAGAATCAGGAGCATTGCAATTGAATCGATTAAAAGCGCTGTTTTGTAGGAAATGCTTCTTCCGCCGGTAAAAAAGTTGCAGATTTTAAAGACAATATTGCGGATTGCATCGTCAAAACGCTGCCACGGTGAATCATACTGGTTGCTTGATTTGCTGAAAATTGAGACAAGATAGCGCACAAAAAATATAATCATTATAACCGTGATTATTGAAGAGCCGATTGACCACAAAATATTGATAAGATTTGCCAGAATCATGCTTAGCGAAATATATCCTGATGCACTGATATTTGCCAAAATTGAAGAGATTACGTAAAGCACACCAATCGCAACCATCGCAGTAAAATCAATCATTCCGATTCTAAGCGGAAGCCTTGAAAAAAGATTCAGATAAGGGTCGCATATTGAAGAAAGAAATCTTCCGATTGCGCTGTAGTTTAACGACGGAATCCATGTTAAAAGAATTCTGAAGAAACAGAGAGTTGAGTACAGGGAAACTGCGCCGGCAGCTGTATTAATAAGTATTCTTAACATAATTTTTCCTATTCAGACCAGACTTCCTTTACAAAATCTAAATCTTTTATTTTTGTAAGAACTTCAGGGTTTGCAGAGCATGTCAACGAGCTGTTCGCTTTGACTATGTATGCGCCGTTTAAAGTATCTACATGAAAATATACTGAACAATTGCCCATAGTGCCAAATAAAAAATCCTTCATTTTTGCAATATCACGTTCAGAAGTAAAATTATTTTCCAGGGCAATATGAATTTCCTGGATTGAATGTTGTTTCAGGTTGTTGATGTCCTCAAGGCTGTCAACGATGAAACTTGGTTCCTCGCGCGAACCGTCAACCCTTCCTTTAAAGGCATAAATGTTTCCATCCTGAATCTGGTTCTTGAGCGTTTCCCAGGTCTTTGGGAAGAAAGTCATGTCAAGCTCGCCATCGTAATCCTGAAGTTTTGCAAATGCCATGTTTGTGGCCTTTTTTGTTACAATCGGGTGAAGATTATGCAAAAATCCAAGAATCGTGTAGACTTTTCCAGCGTTCCGGTTTTGCCATGCATCTTTTCCGGTAAAGCTTGCCTTTAAGGCTTTGTCTTCGGCTGCGGCACGTTCCATTGTTTTTGAAGTAAGTGTAACGCAGGTTTTTATTACTTTTTCAAAATCGCCGAGCGGATGGCCGGAAACGTAAGTTCCAATGATTTCTTTTTCAATATTTAGTTTTTCAAAAGTCGGAAGGTCTGGAATTTCCTCAAACTGGAAGTCAGCGTAGACTTTTTCGTCTGTGTCGCCGAACAAGTCTCCCTGGCCATTGTCCGTTCCATTTATTTTGTCCTGCACGTAAGTTATCGCCTTGTCCATGTTTGCCATAAGCGTAGGGCGGTTTTTTCCAAGCTTGTCGAATGCGCCGGTTTTTATGCAGACTTCAATAGCTTTTGAGTTTATAAGAGTCTTTTTCATCTCACGGCCAGTCTCTTCATCTTTTGTTACAGACTGAAGAGGAATGCAGCGTTCAAGAAAATCAATGAACGATTTGTAAGGTCCGTGTTCCTCGCGTTCTTTTACGATTGCATCTGCGGCTTCTTTTCCCATTCCTTTCATTCCGCGCAAGGCAAAAATTATGTGGTCGCCGACCGCATCGAATTCTGAGTAAGAGGCGTTTATGTCTGGTGGGTCAATTTTTAATCCCATGCGTTTTGCTTCTGCAATGTAGATTGAAACTCCGTCTGTTGTTGAAATTTCGTTTGTAAGGTTTGCCGCCATAAATGCCGCCGGATAATGACATTTTAGCCATCCTGTGCGGTAAGCAAGAACTGTGTAGGCAGCCGCATGTGATTTATTGAATCCATAACCCGCAAAAGGAACCATGATTTCAAAAATTTCGTCGGCGTGTTTTTCGGTGAATCCCTGCTTTATTGCGCCCTCGATAAATTCCTTCTTTTTACCCATCAAAACTTCTGGCTTCTTTTTACCCATAGCACGGCGAAGCATATCTGCCGCACCAAGCGAAAATCCCGCGATTTTTTGGGAAACTTGCATAACTTGTTCCTGATAAACCATAACGCCATAAGTTTCTTTTAAAAGACCTTCAAGGCATGGGTCAGGGTAGTGTATTGTCTCTGGCTTCCATTTTCCTTCAATATATTGAGGAATATAATCCATTGGACCTGGGCGGTACAGCGCGTTCAAGGCAACAAGTTCTTCTATGCAGCGCGGCGCAACCTGACGCAGAATCTTCTGCATTCCCGGTGATTCAAACTGGAAGACTGCAACGGAATCCCCTTTGTCAAAAAGGTCGAAAGTCTCACTGTCTGTCTCGCTGACGTTTGCCGTAAGAAATGTTGGTTCTTCCGGCTTTTTATGACGATTTATAATATCTTCCGCATAACGGATAAGAGAAAGCGTTTTTAGTCCAAGATAGTCGAACTTTACAAGTCCGCATGGCTCGATAATATCCATTGTGTACTGTACGCCGACTTCTCCGGTTTTTGCATCCTTAAAGACAGGAGCCCAGTCAGGAAGCGCAGTAAGACCGATAACCATTCCTGATGCGTGAAGACCTGTGTTGCGGTTCATTCCTTCAAGTTTTTTGCAGAGCGCAATCCAACGTTCAAATACATCCTTATCTAGCCCGATTGTTGCCTCTGGATTTTCGCGCACGGCGATAAGTTTGCCACCGTCCGGGAATTTTTCTGTCGGCGGCTCGAAAGCATTCTTCAGTTTTGCTTTTGGTGAATCTGGAATGCAGGCTTTTACTTTTGCGACAATCGAAAGCGGAATGTTTAGAATTCGTCCAACATCTGCAAGGCAGTTTTTTGGCTTTAAAGTTCCAAAAGTAACAATATGGCCAACCTGCGGGTCGCCGTAAAGGTCGCG
>DLKK01000071.1:0-19185 GCA_002478955.1 Treponema sp. UBA7590 | reverse complement strand
CCATGTCAACGTCAAAATCAGGCATTGAAACACGTTCAGGATTTAAAAATCGTTCAAAAATCAGATTAAAGCGGAACGGGTCAATATCCGTGATTCCCATTGAATAAGCAACCAGTGAACCTGCGCCGGAACCTCGTCCCGGACCAATCGGAATGTAAGGTTTCGGTTTATTGTTCACGTTGTCCCATGTGGATTTTGCCCAGTTGATGAATTCCCATACAATCAGAAAGTAGCCGGAAAAACCCATCTTAAAGATGATTCCAAGCTCGTATTCGGCGCGGTCGCGGATTTTCGGGGTGATTTCCGGGTAACGCTGGCGCAGGCCTTTTTCTACAATTGAACGCACAAAATCATCTTGGTTCTTTGTGTAGTCATCGTGGGTCTGGAATTCCTTTGGAAGCTCAAAACGCGGAAGACAGCCTTTTAGTTCCGGCGTTGAATACTGATGAATCGTAAGATTGCACATATTCGCGATTTTTATAGTGTTCTCGTACGCTTCTGGAATGTCTGGAAAAAGCATTTTCATCTCTTCTTCCGACTTGAAGTACCATTCAGAGATTTTGTTTGCCCCGCCCATGCTTTTTGCCGCACTTTCCGGGGCATCCAGCAGAGTTTTTCGGCCGATGCAGTTCAATGCAAGCTGGGCTTCTGCGTCTTCCTTGTTTATGTAGTGGATATCATTTGTTACAACAAGAGGAATGTCTAGCTTCCGCGCTATTTTTATCATTCCTTCCGCGGCAATTTTTTCTTCCGGCAGCCCGTGATCCTGAATTTCAATATAGTAATGATCCGGACCGAAAAGTTCCTTGTAGCGGCGCGCAACATTTTCCGCGTCCTCCATGTTTCCGTTTATGACCGCCTGGGGAAGCTCACCGGCAACGCATGCAGAAAGGCAGATAATTCCCTCGTGGTACTGCTTGAGCATTTCAAAGTCGATTCTCGGTTTTCCGTAATAAAGCGAATCTTCGTCGCAAAAAGCGCGGGAATTCAGCCAGCACATATTTTTGTAGCCAGTGTCGTTTTCGCAAAGCAGAATAAGATGATAATTGTGCTTTCCGTAGCGCGTGTTCTGTTTTTTCTGGTGGTCTTCCGTGCAGTAAAATTCGCATCCGACAATCGGGTTGATTCCGTTGGCGTGGCAGATATGCTCAAAATTCAAAACGCCGAACATATTTCCGTGGTCAGTAAGCGCAAGAGCTGGCATATTCAGCTGTTTTGCGCGCGCAATCAAAGAGTCAAGCTTTGCGCAGCCGTCCAGAAGCGAATAATCAGAGTGAACGTGAAGATGAACAAAATTAGAAACCGGAGTTCCTTCCGGTGCCGGGTCGAAAATATGAATATCTGCCAATTAAATACTCCTCGTTTTTTGCCAAATTATAAACGTGTATGCTTTCATTCTGCGATAGTCTATATCAAATTTGATATAAATATTTATTTTTTATTGCAAATTATTGAGCAATGCGGTTAAACCAGTTTTCAAGTCGTCAAAAGTCTCGTTGAAATTTCCTGTGTACCATGGGTCTGCGATGTCTTTGTCTTTTCCGGCATACGTCAAAAGAAGTTTGATTTTGTCATCCGGATCTTTGTTCCATTCTCGCTGCATATAATACAGATTTTCCATGTCCATTCCAATAAGAATGTCGAAGTCTGAATAATCTTCCGGTGTTATGCGGCGTGCCTTGCGTTTTTCAAAAGGAATTCCCATCTGGGTAAGTTTTTCTTTTGCGCCGCGGTGCATATCGTTTCCAATTTCCTCATTGCTGGTTGCCGCTGATTCAATCAAAAAATCATTTTCGCGGCCGGCATCCTTTACCATCTTTTTGAACATAAATTCCGCCATTGGCGAACGGCAGATATTTCCGTGACAAACAAACAAAATTTTTTTCATAGAAAAAGTTTACCATAAATGGAAGATTTGTAATACTTTTTATTTTCAAAATTAATTTTTACAGTTATTATATTTTCATGTTCACAAAATATATTGCGATTTTTTTTATTTCAATGGTTCCGCTGATTGAGCTTCGCGGAGCAATTCCTGTGGCAACCGCAATGGGACTTATGCCATCAGATGATGTTTTGAAAATCATTTTTGCTTATGCGCTCTGCATTTTAGGAAATATGGTTCCGGTTCCGTTTATTTATCTTTTTGCGCGGAAATTTCTGGAATGGGGACAGAACAAGAGACTTATTGGCGGCATCTGCAGCTTTTTTTTGACGAAGGGCAAGCGGGGCGGTGAAAAACTTCAGGAGAAAGCCGGCCGCGGACTTTTTGTGGCTCTTTTTATTTTTGTTGGAATTCCGCTTCCTGGCACTGGCGCGTGGACTGGAACTTTGGCAGCCAGTCTTTTGGACATGAATTTTAAGGAAACGATTATCGCTGTAATCTGTGGAGTTCTTCTTGCAGGAATTATCATGCTTGCGATAAGCCTTGGCGCTTTCGGGGCAATCCAGGCTTTGTTTGTAAGATAGCGGTTTTAAGAATACAGACTGAAAAATCCTGTTCATGAAAATTGCAGTTTGTAAGAAATTGTGTAATCTGCGCAAATTTTATGTACTGAAGAGTATTATATTTTGTTAAAGTAAATATTATGTTTTGTTTAACAAAGTATAATGTTTTGTTAAAGAGAATATTATGATTTCAGTAACAAAACATAATGTTTTCAGTAACAGAATATAATATTTTGTTACTGAGATTATAATGGTCTATGTACTGGGAAAAATTCTGAGTTATCTGAGAATGAAAATTGGCATGCAAAAATCCCCGGATGCTCCGCACTCATAGTTCATTGATTGCCGTTGAGAAACCTTGCTTTATTCATTATAATGAAAAAAATGAAGTTTGAGTTCGTTATGCGCTGTGTCAGCAATGATGATGTAGCGCAGGTTATTTAAATAAAAAAATTATTTATCAGAGGTTATATTTATTATGGAAAACAAAGAAGTTCGAGTTCGTTATGCGCCTTCACCGACAGGAATGCAGCATATCGGTGGAGTCCGCACCGCGCTTTTTAATTATCTTTATGCGCGCTCAAAGGGCGGAAAATTTATCCTTCGCCTGGAAGACACAGACCGCACTCGATATGATGAGAAATATGTAAAAAATCTTTACGATACAATGGCTTGGCTTGGAATAGACTGGGATGAAGGCGGCGACAAAGGTGGCCCGTACGGCCCTTATGTCCAGAGTGAGCGCTTTGAGCTCTACAAAAAATATGCCATGGAACTTGTTGAAAAAGGTGAGGCTTATTATTGCTTCTGCGATGCGGAACGCCTTGACCGAATCCGAAAAATCCAGACGGAAAACAAGATGGCTCCTGGCTATGACAGAAACTGCCGTCATCTTACGCCGGAAGAGGTAAAGGCAAATCTTGATGCTGGAAAACCTTATGTAATCAGGCTTAAAGTTCCAATGGAAGGAACTACAAAATTCCATGACGATATTCTTGGTGACATTGAATGGAAAAACGAGGATATTTCGCCAGATCCAGTTCTGCTAAAGTCAGATGGTTTCCCGACTTATCACCTTGCGAATATTGTTGATGACCATTTTATGAAGATTAGCCACGTTATGCGTGCCCAGGAATGGATTCCTTCAACTCCGCTTCATGTACAGATGTACCGTGCATTTGGCTGGGAACATCCTGAATTCTGCCATCTTCCAATGGTAAACGGACAGGATGGAAAAAAACTTTCAAAACGTCATGGTTCAACTTCTGTAAATGAATTCAGGGCGCGCGGTTACCTTCCGCAGGCGATAGTAAATTATGTTGCCATGCTCGGTTGTTCTTACGAGGAAGGAAAGGAATTTTACACGCTGGAGGAACTTGCAAAGTCTTTCAAGCTTGAGCATCTGAACAAAGCTCCTGCTGTTTTTGACTACAAGAAACTTGAATATTACAACGGAAACTACATCCGTATGCTTAGCGATGAGGAGCTTTACAAGTGGACGCTTCCGTTTATTACAGGAACAGGAGATGCTGCCCTTGAAATCAACCCGGAAAATCCTCAGCCTGCGCCAAAAGTCGGTCCTGAATATTCAGGAATCGCGCTTGGTGATGATGGCGAGCCAGTTTGTGTCGATAAGTCAATGAATATGTCTTCTGCGGAAGTAAAACAAAAGCTGCTTGCGCTCATGCCGCTTATCAAGGAACGTCTTAAGTATCTTACAGATGCCGCTGAAATGGTTCACTTTTTGTTCACAGAACCGGCAGTTCCGCCAAAAGAACAGATTGTTCCAAAACGCCTTGACGAGGCAAAGACAAAAGAAGTTCTTGAAGCCGCAAAAGATTTTGTAAAGCAGCTTCCATCACTTGACCACGAGGCAAGCGAAAACCTTGCAAAGGAAATGGCTGAAAAACTTGGAATAAAACTCGGTGACTTTATGATGCCAATCAGAATGGCTGTAACAGGAAGCCGTGTTTCTCCTCCGCTTATCGGCTCAATTCTTATTCTTGGTGTTGAAAAGTCAATTGAAAGAATTGACCGCACATTAAAGGAATTTTAATAAAACCGAATTTTAATAAAAATCCCCGGATTTTTGAAGTTTGCTTCATTTTCCGGGGATTTTTTTATTTCTCAAAATTTTCAACTTGTTCTGAAAGCAGCGGAACAAGTTGTTTTTTGCGGCTTACAACATCTTTCAGGTAGTAAATATGCTCTTCCATTTTTGGGAATGTTACAAAAGCTTCAAATTTAGGGTCGGCGGCAAGAAGCAGAATTGACGAAAGCTGGGTGATGTCCGTAACAAGCAGTGCTGAAAAAATCGCCTTGTTTCCGCGGCGTTCAAGCTCAAGCTCTGTCATAAAATCTTCCTTGCGGTCAAGAATTTCCTTTATGCTGCTGACTTCAATCTGGCTTACGGTGTATGAGCCTTTTTCTTCCTGATATTCCTTCATGTCCTGATGAATTACTTCAGAAGCTGTGCGCCCTTTGATTCCGCTTCCGGCTGTAAGAATCTCTTTTCCAAGCGCCTGGATGTCAAGGTCAGTTATGTTTGCAAGATATTCCGCAATCTGGCGGTCGGTTTCAGTTGTTGTTGTTGACTGCAAAATCAATGTGTCGCTTAGAATTCCGCACAGAAGAAGAGAAGCAATATCTTTTGGAATCGGGATTTTTGCTTCCTGGTAAAGCGTTGTGATTATTGTTGAGGTTGAGCCAAGCGGCTTGTTTATAAAAGTGATTGGGTACGTCGTGTTGATTGAACCGATTCTGTGGTGGTCAATAACTTCCACAATCTTGTAGTGCTCGATTCCTTCTACAGCCTGAAGAAGCTCGTTATGGTCAACAAGCACAATTTCAATGTTCGGCTCGTTGTTCAAGTCGTGTTCGGAGATAATTCCGATAACTTTGTCGTTCTCGTCAACAACCGGAAGTCGTCTGATTGGCGACTCCTGCATCGTCATCCTGATTTTTGAGATTGTGTCGTTGATGTGGACTGCCTTGATTTCCGGGTCAGCCATAAGTTCAACCGGAGTTGAGTATGCAATCATCATCACTGTGTCGCTGGTTGTGTAAGGACTCATAATTACGCTTACGCCATTTTTCTGTGCTTTTTCCTTCAGCTCTTTGCTAAGAATATAGCCTGATGTGATAATCAGAAGTTTTACTTTGCGGCTTATGCATTCCTCGTAAATTTCCTTGCGGTCAGAAGTGATTACAATGACATTTTCGCTTGCGTGTTCATCTAGCATTGCCTCAAAAGCTTTGTCGCTTGCGCCACCCACAAGAATTGAAGATTTAAATATTTCCTCCTGATTTGAAACTACCAGAGGCTGGGCATTCATTGTTTTTATTATGTTTCCGATGCTTGTTGAAATGTTGACTTTTGCCTCTGGATTCAAGATTGTAAGAATTTTCTGCGCGAAAGCTGAATAATGCAGCAAAGCCTTGTATTTTCCGTTTTTGTCAACAACAGGAATTGCGCGGAGCTGCGTCTGCTGAAGTTTGCGTATTGCGTTCCAGACAGGAACATCGCCCTGAACGGTCATTGTCTCATTTTCCATAAAATATTCAACTTTTGGAGTCAAAGAAGGCATATATTTTGGCGATTTTACGTTGAATTTCTTAAAAACATAATCAGTCTGAGGATTAAAATGTCCTGCACGTGCGGCGATGTAATTGTCGAAGCCTAAAAGCTGCTTTAGGCGCGCATACGCCGTTGCCGCAACCGCACAGTCTGTGTCAGGATTTTTGTGACCAAAAATATAAATCGTTTTTTTCATATCTTTTTATAATATAAAAAAATTGACTTGGGGTAAACTACAAATCAAAATTATGTTAGAATAAAAAAGATCAAAATTGTGGGGAGTTTATGAAAAAAGCCATTCTTGTTTTTATCAGCGTATTTTTTGCGTTTCAATGTTTTGCGGCGGAACTTGTAAGCGAGTCACCGGTTGTTCCGCAGAAAGTCTATGTTTCCGAAAACGAAGTAAAAAATCTGAATTCACTTTCGCCTAAAGAATTTGATGAGGATTTGGACTCGCTTTGCTATCTCTTGCAGAGCGCATACATTGGTTACGATGACATGATAAAAAAGGGTTTTGACATTGAAAAATTCAAGCTGAGCCTAAAAAATAAATTTGCGGAAAAAGACGATATTCAGACTAGTGATTTTGTCCTTGAAATTTGCCGCTTTCTTTCAGAATATGTAAATGATTCACATTTTTCTTTGGTAAAAGACAATTTTTTATACAAGCCATCAGCTCAAAGAATCATTGCGTTTACAAAAGTCTACGTCAAAAAAATCGAAGGAGAATATGTTGTAAAAGAGGACGAATGGAACGAAGCTGGAAAAATTTACACAGGTCCGGCGGAAAATCTTTTTCTGTATCCTGCGAAGGGCGAAGATATTTTCAGGGTTGGCGTTCTTCTTGATGAAAACGATATTCCAGACATAAAAAAATTCAAATTTTCTTTTGATAATGATGAAATGGAGATTTCGGTAAAGGCTGAATTTCCGTCAAAATCACCAGCAATGGGTTTTTCTTCTTCCGTGGAAACTGAAAATTCTGGATATGTTTCAATCAATACTTTTTTTCCATCTTATGACCAGAACCAGAAAACAGACAGAAATCTTGTGCAGATAAACAAATTTTTGCGGAAAAGTGTTGAATGGCAGGACAAACAGAATATTATAATTGATTTGCGGGGAAATACCGGTGGTTATCCTTTTTTTCCGGCAAGATTTCTTCTGGCTCTTTATGACGGCTATAAAGATATTTCTGCTTCCTTAGGTTTGAGCTATGCAACAGATGAATGGTCAAATTCGCTGTTTGATGTCCACGAGTTGAGTTCTCCTTGCGTGAATGAAATAATTCTTCAGAGACTAATATTCGCCGGGCAAAATACTTTTGGAATTTTTAAGGACATAGAGGAACAAAAAGAAAATCCAAGAAGGCTTATCTATAAACATGATGCGGTTCTGATGAACTGGGGCGAAAATCATTTTGGCGGAAAAATAATTTTTATTACGGATAAGAATGTTTCCAGCGCCGCGGAATGGGCGATTCTTCAGTTTAAGGAAGCGTTTGGCGAGCAGGTTTTTGTTGTTGGCACAAATACGGGCGGTGTTCTTGAAACTGGTAATATTTTTGCTGTGTTTCTTCCAAATTCAGGAATCAAAGTACAGTTTGGAAACATGAAATATCTTGAAATCAATGATTTTTACCCTGAATGGCACGGAGAAACGTTCGGAATTTTCCCGGATTATTGGTCTGCCTCGAAAGACTTGAACGAAACAATTTACAAAATCACCGGCGACAAAAAAATGAAAAAGAAATTAAAGAATTTCCTGTAGTTTTTATATTAGCTAGAAACTTAAGTTTTTTTCTGAATCCACAAATTGAATCAGCGGGGAGAAAAAGAAAGCGGCAACCGAGCTATTCGGTGCGATGGCAAGCAATTTTGAAAAAAAATTGCGCAGTCCGATACCTTGTTACGCTCCGCATAGCGAATTGACGCGCTTTTTTTGGTAGCTGATTCAATTTTTTATACAAATTAAACTTAAGATTCCAGCTATTATTTATTATTTCTGTTCTTCCAGCACTTTCTTAAGAATTTCAAGTCCGGCATCAATTTCTTTGTAGGAAATATTCAGCGGTGGAACAAAGCGAAGAACATCGCTTCCAGCTGTTGAAAAGAGTAGCCCGGCTTTTAGGCATTGTTTTTCAATTTCTGCAGGATTTTTTTCAACCTGCACGCCGATTACAAGACCTCTTCCGCGGATTTCCTTTACAAATGGAATATTCCAGCTGGCGATTTTATTTTTTATGTATTCACCCTTTTCAAGGACACTTTCAAAAAATCCTGGCGCGGTGATTGTGTCAAGCACAACATTTGCCGCCGCGCAAGCCAGCGGATTTCCTGCGAATGTAGACTGATGATCGCCTGCCTGAAAAACATTTCCTTTTCCGCGGTAAAGACACGCGCTCATCGGAACTCCGCCAGCAATCGCCTTTGCAAAAGTCACAACTTCCGGATTTATTCCAAGCGCAGTGTTTGCCATAAGCGCACCACAACGGCCCATTCCAGTCTGAACCTCATCGCACATGACGATTGCTCCAGCCTCGCGAGCGGCTTTTGCTGCGGCTTTTGCCCATTCCGGGTTCAGTGGAATAACTCCGCCCTCACATTCAACAGGTTCCATAAAAAGCGCGGCGGTTGTGTCGTCAAAAGCGCCTTTCAGCGCGTCAAAATTGTTCGCCTCGATTGTCTTAAAACCTTCCGGGTATGGCGCAAATGCCTCAATGTGGAATTTCTGCTGGCCGGTAGCCGTTAAAGTTGCAAGCGTCCTTCCGTGAAAAGACTTGTCCAGCGTAACAATTGTCTTTCTTTTTGAGCCGCCGTTAAGCTGGCCATATTTTCTTGCAAGTTTTATTGCCGCCTCATTTGCCTCCGCACCGGAATTTCCAAAATAGACGCCCTCAAAACCAGTTGCCGCAAGAAGTTTGTCCGCATATTCAAGTCCAATGTCGCTTGTAAAATAGTTGCACACATGAATCTGTTTTTTCGCCTGTGCCGAAATTGCCTTTACAAGCGGTTTGTAGCCATGACCAAGCACATTTACCGCAATTCCTGCCAAAAAATCAATGTATTTCTTTCCATTAACGTCAGTCAGCGTTGCGCCCTTGCCCTTTGCAAAAGTAACGTCAAAACTGCCATAATTATTTAAAACTTTCGGATTTCCCATACAAAATTCCTTCCATTTTTATCAAGATAGGGGGAAAAGTCTTTCCCTACGTCTGCACTTAGCCGCAGACTACCAAACTGCAAGGCTTTGCCTTTTGTTTGTACGTCCGCACTTCGTTGCAGACTACCCATTCTCCTAGGGCTGCCGCCCTAAAACCCGCTGTATAGCGCAGTGCAAACATCCTGTTTGCAGTTTCTTCTGAAATTAATAAATCATTGTACCGATGCCGCGGTCGCTGAACATTTCTATTAAAAGCGAGTGTGGAACTCGGCCGTCAATTATATGTGTACGTGGAACTCCACCTTTCAGTGCAATCATGCAGCATTCGACCTTTGGAATCATTCCGCCGGCAATAGTTCCGTTTTCAATAAGCTGCGGAACAGTTGGCATTGGAATGCGCGTAATCAGAGATTTCGGGTCATTCACGTCTTTCAGGACACCGGCAACATTTGTAAGCTGAACAAATTTTTCCGCCTTCAGCGCGACTGCGATTTTTGCGGCGGCTGTATCTGCGTTTATGTTGTAACGGCTCTGGTCGCCGGTTTCGCCAAGCGCAACTGTAGAAATTACAGGAATAAAATCTTTTTCAAGCAAGTCGTTTATGATTTCAGGATGAACTTGTGTTACTTCGCCAACAAAACCTAAGTCTGCGCCATCCTTGTCAATCTTTTTTGCGCGCAGCAGGCCGGAGTCAACTCCAGAAAGTCCGACCGCTCGTCCGCCTTCCTGAAGCAAAATTCCAACAATGTCTTTGTTCAGTTTGCCGGTAAGAACCATCTGCACGATTTCCATTGTCTCCGCGTCTGTGTAGCGCAGCCCGTTTACAAATTTGGATTCTTTTCCGACGCGTTCAAGCATCTTGTTTATTTCAGGTCCGCCACCGTGCACTAAAACAACTTTCACGCCGATTGTGTTCAAAAGCACAATGTCTTTCATTACCGCCTGTTTCAAGTCTTCGTTAAGCATTGCGTTTCCACCGTATTTTACAACAACGGTTTTTCCAACCCACTGCTTAAAATATGGCATTGCCTGAATCAAAACGTCAGACCAATGCTCGTTGTCTAAAAGTCTGCCGCGGTTCTCATCTTTTTGTATCTCTAATTCTGTCATAAGTTCTTCCTGTTTATTCAATTTGTAGAGTCAAAAAATTTCAATATTCAGCTTTTTTAGGTTCTGTAGTCGCCATTGATTTTTACATAGTCGTAGGTAAGGTCGCAGCCCCATGCTGTTCCGGAACAATTTCCGTCGCCACATTGGACTAGAATTTCAACGGCTTCCTCGCTCATTATCTTTTTTGCTTTTTCTTCATCAAAATTTTCTGGAACTCCGTCTTTGTAGACAAGAACGCTGTTTTCTCCGTGAACATCGAAATTCTCGTAGTCCTCAAAATATCGTTTTGCGTTTCCTTTGCTTGTGAACCAGATGCTTGTTTTTTCCGGGGTAAAATCAATTCCGCTGTAGCCCATTGCGCATAGGAATCTTCCGAAATTTGCGTCGCTTCCGAACATTGCGGCTTTTACAAGTGAAGAGGATATGACTTCTTTTGCAAGTCCGCGTGCTGCTTCTACGCTTCTTGTGCCATTCACAGTGCATTGAACAAGCCGGGTTGCTCCTTCGCCGTCCGCAGCGATTTTCATTGCCATTATTTTGTTCATCTTGTTGAGCGCGGCAAGAAAAATCTGGTAATCTTCGTTTTCTTCTGTAATTTCCTTGTTGCCTGCCATTCCGTTTGCAAGAAGAACTAGCGTGTCATTTGTTGATGTGTCGCCGTCAACAGAAACGCAGTTGTAAGTTCCTTTTATTGATTCGCGCAAGGCTTTGTCTATCATCGCAGGGCTGATTGCAACATCAGTTGTGATAAAAGAAAGCATAGTTCCAAGATTTATGTGAATCATTCCCGAGCCTTTGCACATTGTTCCCATGCGGCAGGTTTTGCCGTCAAGAACAAATTCCACCGCACATTCCTTGTATTTTGTGTCGGTTGTCATTATTGCGATTCGGGCTTCTTCGTGTCCTTTTTTAGAAAGTCCTTTTGCAAGCTCGCTGATTTTTGCCTCAATTTTTTCAACTGGAAGCTGGGCACCGATTACACCTGTGGAGCAGACAACAACATCGTCCGGGTTTACGTTCAATGCGTTTCCGGCAAGACAAGCCATTTTGTATGCGACTTTTGCGCCCTGTTCGCCGGTACAGCAGTTTGCGTTTCCTGAATTTGCGATAACAGCCTGAATCCGTCCGTTAGCGATATTCTTCTTTGTAAGTTTTACGCTTTCCGCTTTTACGCGGTTTTGGGTAAAAACACCAGATGCGGCACAAGGTTTTTCAGAATAAATCAATGCTGTGTCGTTTGTTTTCCGGCTTGCTTTGATGTGGCACAGGATGCCGTTCGCTGTAAATCCTTGGGCAGCAGTTACGCCACCTTCTATGAATTTGATTTCAGACTGCATATTTATACACTCCAATTGAATATTTTTACAAAAATTATAGTGATTTAAGATTCGGATAGCAATAAAAAAGTGATTTATTTTGATGGGAAGATGAAGCTTTGATTTATGGATTGTGAAAGAAATTGAATAAGCTACCAGAAAAAGCGCGTCAATTCGGGTAGATAGCGAAGCTATCGTACGGAGCGTAACAAGGTATCGGTCGGCGCTCACTGCGCTTCGAATCCTGGATTTTTCAGACTTAGAAAAATATTCTGTTAAATAAAAAAGGATTGCCAAAAAGGCAATCCTTTCCTGGGACGACAGGATTCGAACCTGTGGAATGACGGCACCAAAAGCCGTTGTCTTACCCCTTGACGACGTCCCAAAATATATGCAAAAAACTGGCTAGTCTTCTGAACCAGCAGCTTCTACATGTCCAGCATTATACTCACTAATTATCTTGTTTTGCAAGTCCGTCCTAAATTCCGGGCTAATTGGGTGAGCAACATCTTTATATTCGCCATTTGCAGTTTTTCTGCTTGGCATTGCAATGAAAAGGCCGTTCTGACCTTCAATAATCTTAACATTATGAACAACAAAGCAGTTGTCAAATGTTACTGTAACATAGGCACGAAGTTTTCCCTCGTTTTCGACTTTACGAATGCGCAATTCTGTGATTTGCATAAGCCTTTCTCCTTATTGTTGCAAAAAAACACTGCAAAGACTATTGCGTAACCACACATTTTAAGCCTTCATCATTAAGTATTTTTGCAGCTTTTTTAGCTTCTTCCCATGAAGCATAAATGCCAAAAACAGTCGAGCCTGAACCAGACATCTCTGAGTAAAGGGAATCTGTTTCCCTTATTTTTTGCAGAGCAAAATCTATTTCAGGATATTTTAACTTCAATGCCTCTGTAAAAGTATTTCTGAATTTCCATTCGGAAACAGGCGAAAAATACATTTTCTCCAAATCACCGAAATTAGGATACTCTATTTTTTTACTATTGGCAAGAAGTCTATCCACAAGGGAATAAGCTTCCTTTGTGGAGCTATGAACTTCAGGAAATACAAGGACAAAGTATAAATCCTGACGTTTTTTTATAACCCTTACAAATTCACCACGTCCAGAGACAACAGCACAGCAGCTTCCGGCAGAATCACAGTGGGTAAAGAAAAAAACATCGCTTCCAATAGAAGAAGCAATTGAATCAAGCTGCTTTTCAGTAAGCCTGACATTGTTCAGTTTTTCCAAAGCCCATATAAGCGAAGCGGCATCTGAAGAGCCACCGCCCAGTCCGCCACCGGCAGGAATATGCTTTTCAAGGACAACGTTCACCGCTGTTCCAGAATATCCAAGGACATCATAAAAAGCCTTGTATGTCATTGTAATCGTATTGTTTTCAGGAAGCTCCATCTTGTCGCAAAAAACTGTGCAGCCAGAACCAGATGATTTTGTTACAGTCAGTTTATCTGCAAGCGAAACCGTCTGAAATATACTTTCCAAATCATGAAATCCATCTTGTCTTTTAGGCAGAACCTTAAGTCCAAGATTTATCTTTGCAGGGGCAAAAACAACGATTTCATCCAACATACTTTAAAAATTATAGCACAATCATGCTTGTTGTCAATTTTTTTAAGTTGATTTTTTAGAGATGGAATTGTGTTATTAAGTTTTTTTAATATGAGAGGGGATTTTTCTTGCCTAAACGGCTTTGCTTTCTGACTTTTTTTAGTAAAAAATAAGCTTCAAGAAAGAGACGTTTCCGCATAGCCCATCATCTTTCCACCGTAAAAAACGTGTTCCCATACAGCGGCATTTTGGACATTGCGGTGTTCCAAAGCCTCTTGAATTCTTTTGCCGGGATTCTTCTATTATAATGCGGCTCGTTGCAGTTTGAAAGTTCGACGAGCGATTCTGCGATGAAAATGTTCTGCTCGTCGTAGCCGACAACCGGAACGTAATGCAGCCAGTTTTTGTCCGTTCTGATTTTTATCATCACGATTACAGGATTTCCGGCAGCGACCGCATTTTTTAGCGCGTTCAGGTTTCCGCGGCAGTATTTTACCTTGAATCCGTTTTCAGAAAGAAAATTGAAGATTCCTTTCGGGTAAACGTAGCCGTCCCGCATTTTATTCGGCATTTTTTCGTAGGCTGAATTTCCGTCCGCGCTGATGTTCCAGTACCGCATCACAAACGCGGAAGAAAATCCCGAACATTTGAATCCGTCCTGAAAATCAATCCGGTTCGCCTTTGTGATAAGAAATTCTTTTGCCTTTGCTTTTGCGCTGAAACAAAAATTGAGCCGCCCCATCAGAACGATGTCAACAATCGTTGTGGTCAGAAAATATGAGAAAAATGAAATTGCCGCGATAAGAAGAATTAATTTAAAAAAGTGCATTTTGCCCCCGTTGAATTCTTATTTCCTCACTTTTCCCACAATCCGCAGAGCCGCCTCGATGTGCATTATCCAGTGGCGCGAAAATGGCATTTGAACAAGTCCTCGAAAATCCTTGCCACACCAGTAGTCAATCAGCCAAGCGGCGCTTTCTTCCGGGCTCACAACGTTCAGAGATTCAAGTTCTTTTTTGCGTTCGGCGGAAACTTTTTTCTTTAGGTCGGAATAGGAAAGGGCGCAAAGAATTTTTTCAGTTTGGGCTTTGACTTCGTGGATGTAATTTTGAAGTTCGGCAAGGTTCATCTGGCGCGAAAAATCGGCAATCTGTTGTTTTACAAGTTCGTTTCCGGTCGTGATAATCGGGCTTTTCGTGCGTTCCTTGTAATTTCCGCGGAAGAAAACCTGTTCACCGCCTGCAATCAGCGTATTCTCTACGATGTCCTCAATCCTGAAAATGTGCCAGAGCGAATATGCGACTGTTTTTGAATGGTAGCATTCCGCGTTCAAAAAAGGAATCGCGCAGAACTCCTCGCGGCTCAAGTCGCGGAAAAATCCGTCCGCAACCTGCATAAGTTCGTTGCGCAGCTCAAAAAGCGTTTCAATTCCGTCCGCAAAAGTCGCTTCTTTTTTCAGTTGAAGTTGCATTTTCTTGTTGAGTTCTGCCCAGGCTTTGTTCATCTTAAAAATCCTTCTTCCACAAGCATTTGGGTTACCCGGTTTTCCCTTTGCAAGATGATTTTGTCAACTTTTGGATTTGCACAGGCGGCATTTGTCTCGATAATCTTTTTTGCGTCAACAAATTCCAGCGTGAATTTTTCGTCCGCCTCGTAGTCGTCAAGGTTCTGTTTTTGAATTTTGTCTGCAACGTCGCAAAAATAGTAAAAATTGTCCTGAATAAAAACGTCTTCAACTTCGCCTTTTTGGATTCGATGAACCATTCCGAATTCCTTTATCGACTCCTTTATGACGCAAAGTTCTGATTCTTCCAAAACCTCGCGTACAAGGGCACTTTCTTTTTCCTCTCCGTTTTTGATTCCGCCGCCGGGAAATTTGTAGTAATCGTATTTCAGGCTGTGAATCATCGCGAGCTTTCCTTCTTTGATTATGATTGCCCTTGCCGAAGGTCTCTCGAACTTAGTTCCGTTTATGTCGTAATTTTTTAAGTCGATTGTAAAAAGGTTTCTCATTCCAACTTCTTTATCCATATGATATTTACATGTTATTTACATAACTTGCGAATTATTCTAAAATTATACATAGGAGTTCTGTTTTTTAGCAAGATTTTTTGTTTTCTGCATTTCAGGAATCCTTTTATCTTTTGATTACTGGAAAAGTTTTATGGGGAAAAAGAAAACAAATTTACAGGCGCAGGTGAAATTTCCGCTCGGCGTAAAGCTTGCGATAATTATCGGAGCAATCGTTCTTGTTTCGCTCGGCTGCGTTACTTTTCTTAACAGCCATTTTATCGGGCAGGATGTCCAGATTACTGCCGAAAACAACAATCTTACAATCAATTCGCGTTCGGCAGGAACTGTGGAGGACAAGCTTTCCACAATCCGCTCGAATGTTTTTCAGCTTTTGGACTTGCTGAATGTTGTCGGCGGCGGGCGTTCGGCTTCTCTGGCGCGTCAGGCGGAGGCGTTTTTCTTTGAAAGAAACCAGGATATTGCCGCGATAAATATCTTGACCGGCGAGGATTTTAAGTCTTCTCAGGGTGTTTCCCGAAAGTCTGCAAAAGAATCTTCCATAATAAACAGCCGCTTTTTTATCTCGAATGAGATTGATGTGTCAGCCCTTGAAAATTTCATAAAAGCTAGCTCTCAGCAGATAAACCGCTCCTGTATGGGCGAAACGATTGCCTTGAACGCGTCTCCTTTTTTCAACATTCCTGTTATGGCGCTACTTTTTCCGTGGAAGGAAAATGGTCTTGACCAGACTTGCGTAATTACTTTTTCGATTGAGAATATGTCGGACATCCTTGGAACTGATTCTGTGAACACAACGTTTATCCTGAATGATTCTGCGGAAATTCTGTGCCACCCGGACACTGAAAAAGTTCTGCTCGGCGAAAGCTACAGGAATTTTCCGCTGGTCGTGGCGATGAGGCAGAACAACGAAAGCAACGCGGACAGCCGGCAGATTCCATTTTCTGTTGTTGATGAAAACAATAAGAAAACTGACTATTTCGGGGCTTACCAAAAACTTTCGTTCGGCGACATTGTGGTTTTTACGACCGTTCCTGTTGATTCGGTTCTGGAAGGCGTGCGCACAACAAGGACTAACAATATTTTTCTTACAGGAATTGTGTTTTTTCTGTCTGTAATAATAATTCTTGTTTTTACGCGGCAGGGAATTTCCCGCCATTTGCGAAAACTTACGGAAGCGGCGGAAGAAATCAAGAACGGAAACTTTGACACGCCGATTTTTAACGAGCTTAGCACAAAGCGAAAGGATGAAATCGGGGTTTTGAACCAGAGCACAAAAGACGAGCGTGAATTTCTTGACGTTTTTGCGAAATTCACAAACAAGGGCGTCGCAAAAAGCATTGCGCGGAAAGAGCTGGACTTTGACCCGCACCTGAAGGACATTACGATTTTCTTTAGCGACATACGAGGTTTTACGGCAATTAGCGACGGATTTAAAAATCGCTTTGAAAACGACTCGCCGCGCGAAATCATCGGCTTTTTGAACGACTATATGAGCCGCATGGTGAACTGCATTACGCTTAGCCACGGAAACGTAGACAAATTTGAAGGCGATGCGATTATGGCGGTGTGGGGAATCCTGCGCGAGGACAGCCTTGATTTTGAAAAACTCCCGGATTCCGCGCCGGAAAAAGCCGGGCTTTTAGCAAAGCATGAGGCACACAAAAAAGAAGATGCGCTCAACGCAATCCGCGGAACAATCGCTATGCGCTACGCGCTCATGAAATACAACAAGGATGCGGCGGTATTTACAAAAGCGCACGAAAATGAGGCGAGGGCAAAATACAAGCCGCATATCAGAATTGGCTGCGGTCTTAATTCCGGGCGGGCAACCTGCGGAATCATGGGCTCGGAAGACAAGATGGAATACACGGCGATTGGCGACGCGGTGAATTTCGCTTCAAGAACGGAAAGCTCGAACAAGCCTTGCGGAACTGACATTCTTATCACTGAGGACACTTACAATCTTTTGAAAGATGATTTTATAAAAAACAAGAGCAATAATTTTTCAATCAGGGAAGAAAATCTTGAGAATGAAATTGTTGTTGAGATGATTCCTGTTGAATTTGAGGTAAAAGGAAAAGGCGCGCAACATTTTTACGGCGTTGTGAATATGCCTGGCTTTGACATACAAAAATTTTTCCAGCAGGGAGACTCTGGATTTGTTCCAGACGAGGACTGCTTGAAGGCGGTTGGACCTAGCGGACCGAAAACGATGGCTCAAGTGCGCGAGCTTTTGGGAATTCCTGTTCCTGATTTTGAAAAGGTGAATCTGAATGAAGAAGAAAACAAAATCCAGATTAAAAAATAGCCTTTTTGTTCCGTTTTGCGCCGCGATTCTTGTCTGTGTTCTTGGGGCGGCGGCAAATTCATTTTTATTCTATAAGAATTTTTTCCGTGCGCTTACAAAGCTGAACGAAGAGCCGATTGCCACAATAACATTTAAATACAAGACAGCCCAGCGTAAATTCTTGGATAGAGTTGTGTGGGACAGGCTGCGGCAGAATTCTCCGGTATACAACGGAGACACAATCCACACTTCAAATTTTTCGGAGGCTACAATCTGGTTTTCGGACGGAAACATAATGGATTTGTCTGAAAACACGATGGCGCAGGTTTTTCTTTCGGAAGACAAGGCTCTGCGTGCGGAACTTTCCGGCGGCTCTGCTGTTCTGGATTCTTCTGATGCACAAGAAGGAATGACGCTTTCTTCAAATGGAATTTCTGTGCGGCTTGAAAAAGGCTCTTCTTTGAGCGCAAAAAGTTCATCTGATGATTCTTCCGAGCAAAAAAATCTTTCGCTGCAAGTTATGAGCGGAAACGCGAGCGTTCAAAAAAATGAAAAAGGCGAAGAAAAATTGTTTGCGGTTGGAGAAGGCGATTCACTTGTTCTTGCGGAAACCGGGGATTTTAAAGAAACAGCTGTGAAAATGCTTGAGCCATCTCAAAACGCAAAAATCCTTTATCATTCTGACGGCTCAAAAAAAGTTGACTTTAAATGGAAAACAGAAAATTCTGATTCCGGGAAAATCTCCACATTGCTTTTGATTTCTTCCGACAGGAATTTTAAGGACATTGTCTACAGATTTTTTTCTGAAAAACAGTCAGGCGCGGCTTTTTACCTGAAACCCGGAATTTATTACTGGAAGCTTTCCGCGCTTCAAAAAGAGGAAGAAAAAGATTTTCAAACCGGGAAAATCCAGCTGATTCAGTCTCCTTTGCCAGAGCTTTTGGTTCCTGTCTCAGAATACGAGTTCAATTACAGAACAAAGCTTCCTGCTGTCCGCCTGATTTGGACGGAATCGCCTTATGCCACTTCTTACCGGCTTGAAATTGCCTCCGACGAAAAAATGAAGAATCTTGTGCTTGACCAGAGGCAAAACTTGACTTCGGCAATAATTTCCACTTTAAAGGAAGGTACTTATTGGTGGCGAGTAACTCCTTACTATACAGTAAATAAAATCGGCCTTTCATCTCCGTCTGAAATAAAAAGTTTTTCAGTAAGAAAAAAGGGAAATCTTCCAGTTCCAGAAGTACTTGTTCCGCTTGACAACGGAATTGTGAACACGGAAGTTTCAGCAAAAGGAATTTCGTTTTCGTGGAAATACGAGGATGACGCAGCCAAATACACAATCAAAATTGCGGACAATCCAAATCTTTCCTCGCCAAAAATAAAGAGGCAGACTTCTGAAAATTATATTACTTTTGACCCAAAAGAATTAAATCTAGCTGATGGGAAATGGTTCTGGGCTGTAAATTACGTTGATGACGAGGGAAATGTTTCAAAAAGTTCAGAAGTTCGTGCTTTTTATGCAATGAAAGGAAGCCCCGAGCAGCACACGATTGAGCCTGTTGACGGCTACCGTGCGGCGCAGTCTTTTGTTCCTGACACAAAATTCACCTGGAAGCGAAATCTTCCTGAAAATTTTGAAACAACTTTTGAGCTTTCCTCTGACAAGGATTTTTCAAAT
>DLKK01000110.1 GCA_002478955.1 Treponema sp. UBA7590 | reverse complement strand
AAAAGCGCGTCAATTCGCTAGGTAGCAATATTCAATTATTTTTACTGACAAAACTTCCCATAAAAACTCAAAATTAAGGCTGATTGTCGTTATGGAAAATGAATCACTTTTTAGCATGGCACGAAGTTTGCGCGAGCCGCTTGCTTCCCGGATGCGACCTAGAAATCTCGATGAATATATCGGGCAGGACCATATTGTTGGAAAGGGGCGCCTTTTGCGCCGTGCGATTGCTGCGGATCAGCTCACTTCCGTTATTTTTTATGGACCGCCAGGAACTGGAAAAACAACTTTGGCGCGAGTTATTGCAAACCATACAAAATCAAATTTTATTACGTTGAATGCGGTTCTTACTGGGGTTGCCGATATCCGCAATTCAATCAAGCAGGCGGAAGATTATTACAATCTTTACAGCCGAAGAACGATTCTTTTTGTTGATGAAGTTCACCGCTGGAACAAAAGCCAGCAGGACGCACTTTTGCCTTGGGTTGAAAATGGAACGATAATTCTTATTGGTGCAACAACTGAAAATCCGTTTTTTGAAGTAAATCGCGCGCTTGTCAGCCGTTCCCGTGTTTTTCAGCTTAAATCTTTGACTTACGATGATTTGATGAAAGCGGCGCATATGGCGTTAGAGGACAAAGAAAGAGGCTACGGCCGCTGGAAAGTTGTTTTTGAAAAAGGCGCGCTTGAGCATCTTGTTGAAACTGCTGGCGGAGATTGCCGTTCCTTGCTGAATGCGCTTGAACTTGCTGTGGAAACAACGCCAGAAAAGTGGGATCCAGATGCGGATGTTCCAGTTCCGGCTTATGGCTCGACAATTTATATCTCAAAGGAAGCTGCCGAGGAATCAATCCAGAAAAAAGTTGTTCTTTATGACCGTGATGGCGATTACCACTACGATATAATCAGCGCGTTTATTAAATCTTTACGCGGCCGGGATCCTGATGCCGCCTGCTATTGGCTTGCCAGAATGGTCAGCGCAGGGGAAGATCCTCATTTCATTTTCAGGCGTATGTTGATTTCTGCCTGCGAGGACACGGGGCTTGCCGATCCTAAAGCCGTTGAGATTGTTGAAAGTTGTGCCGCCGCATTTGACCGCGTTGGTTTACCGGAAGGCCGGTATTTTTTGGCGCACGCGGCATTGTATCTTGCGACCGCTCCAAAATCAAATTCAAGTATGGCGTTTTTTGATGCGCTTTCTTCCGTTGAAAAAGAAAATGTTGAAGTTCCAAATCATCTGAAGGATTCTAGCCGGGATGCAGAAGGATTTGGACATGGCTCAGGATATTTGTATCCTCATGCGTACCGGGATCATTGGGTTGCCCAGCAATATTTGCCTGATTCGCTTATGGGGCGCGTTTTTTACACTCCTAGCACTCAAGGTTACGAAAAAGAAATCCGAGAGGATGTGCTTAGCCGCCGGGAACTTCAGATTGCCGCGATTCTTGAAAAACAGCAGCAGCCGGAAGATGCTCCAGCCCAGACAGGAAGCAAGAATATAATAGAAGAAATTAAAAAGTCGAAGGAAACAAAATCAGAGTTTGGCGTAAATCCTATAAGCGAATGGTGGATTGCCGAACATTTTAAGAATTCAGGCGAAGGCGAAAATCTTACATTCAGTCCTGTTGATAATGCGCGGGAATCTGCGCTGGACAAAGCCGACCGTCAGTGGAAAAACCGTCTTGATTCAAACCGTGCGGAAGTTCTTCTGAAAATCCGCGATACGATGATAGAAATGGCAAATCTTTTGCGCCATTACCGTTGTCTTGTTTGGAATGCTGATGATGGGCTTTTGCTTTGGGAAGTTGCCCGAAAAACTCCGGAAGGCGTTACTTGTGGTCTGTGCCGCACTGAAAAAGGTTGCCAGATTCTGGAGCAATATTCGCGGACACTCGGTGATTTGGACAAGCCTCTGCTTCAGTTCCGCCCGGAAACAAGCGCACCGGATTTTATGTCTTCTGAAAATTTCAAGAATCTGATTTTAAAGTTTCAATATAATGGAACAATTTTTGACAGGATTTTTTTCCGCGACCCATTTGTTAGCGTTGAGTCAATTGACGCACTTGCGAAAGCCGTTTTTGAAATTCTGAATCCGCAAAGGCAGAAGGGGAAAGTCTTTACAGACCAGAAAGAGTCAGAAATTCAAGTTGAAAAAGAGATTTTTGACGGCACAAACTATGATTCAGATTTCAATCCGAATATTGAAAAAGAAAACGAGGCGGCGGAAGAAATTCCATTAAAGGAAAGTCCGTTTGCAGGTGGCTGGAGCATTGTTGTCTCGCAGAAAATTCCTTCCGGCGGGCAGCATATTGGCCAGCTTATAAAAAATCAGGTTTTGACAGAAGCGACCCGAGAGCCGTATCTGGATATCCTTGAAAAAATGGAGCGGGCCGAATCAGAATTTTTTGGCGACAAGACAAATCCGTTTTTTTGCTGGAACACTCAATACATTGCAGAAACTTTCAGAAAATTCGGTTTCAAAGTTTTGAGCGCAACCCAGATTGTCAACGAAAAAAGACGGATTTCCCGGAAAGAAATCCAACGATGGTTCAACACAGAATCTTCAGCTTACGGCAGAGCAATGGTGAAAGCATTTGGTGTTCCAGATTTGCAGAAACTTATTGATTTGCTTGAAAATGCTGTCCAGAACCAGATTTTCAACTGGCAGACTGAAATAGGATTTTTCACAATCAGCGGGAATACATGATAAAATGCCTGCACTTCCAGCGGAAAATCAAAATCGGCTAGGGTTGCAATTTTTTTTAGGAAGAAAACTTCAATTCGCAAAGCTCATTTTCAGTTCTCTTTTATGCCTGCGGCAAAAAAATGGCAAATTACGCCATTTTGACTTTTCCGCTTCCGTTGCGGCATTTTTTATTTCTTCTGTTTTTCACAAATGTATTCATTCTGATATATTTTTTTATAACTCTTGTATACAACCCAACAAAATTGTATAATTATAAAGATATACAAAATTGCAGTGAATAAATATACATTTTTCATGCAATTCTTTTATGGGGGCAAGTATGGCAGATTTGAAACACAAAAATTTTATAGAAAAACTTTCGATACTTGCAGAACGTAATGACCCAATCAATCCTGATCTTTATCAAAAGTATGATGTAAAGCGCGGTCTTCGCAATGCGAATGGAACTGGTGTTCTTGTCGGGCTTACCCGGATTGGCGATGTTGTAGGTTATGAGGTCGGCGCGAACAAAGAAAAAATTCCTGTTCCGGGGCGTTTGCTTTACCGTGGATACGATGTTGTGGATTTGATTCGTGATGCAGAAGCGAATGACGATTATTGTTACGAGCAATGCGCTTATCTTCTTTTGTTCGGGGAACTTCCAAAAAAATCAGAGCTTGATGAATTCCGCGCATTTATTGGTGAAAGCCGTACACTTCCGCCGAATTTTACCGAAGACATGATTATGAAGGCTCCTTCCCAGGACATTATGAATAAACTTGCGCGAGGAGTGCTCGCTTCTTATTCGTATGATGAAAATCCTGAGGATCGTTCAGTCGCAAACAATCTTCGCCAGTGCATTGAGCTTATCTCTCGTTTTTCTACGCTTGCTGCTTATGGTTATCAGGCCCGCAGACGTTATTATGAAAATAAATCAATGTATATCCATAATCCTCTTCCGGAACTTTCGACTGCTGAAAATTTCCTGCATTTGATTCGTCCTGACTGCCAATATACAAAACTTGAGGCGGAGATTCTTGATCTTGCGCTTATTCTTCACGCTGAACATGGTGGTGGAAACAACTCATCTTTGACAGTTCATGTAGTTTCTTCTGCGGACACAGACACTTATTCAGCGATTGCGGCGGCTGTCGGCTCTTTGAAAGGCCGTCGTCATGGTGGTGCAAACATCCGCGTTGTGGAAATGATGGATGAAATCAAAGCGAACGTAAAAGACTGGTCAAACGAAAAAGAAGTCCGTGAATATCTTTATAAAATTGCAAGGAAAGAGGCTTTTGACCACAGCGGAAAAATTTATGGAATGGGGCATGCGGTTTACACAATCAGCGATCCGCGTGCTTTGCTTCTGCGTGAAAAGGCAAAAAAACTTGCCAAAGAGAAAAATTGTCTTGAAGAATATAATCTTTACCGCATGATAGAAGAAATTGCTCCAGAAATTATTATGGAAGTCCATCATTCAGACAAGCAGATTTGTGCAAATGTCGATTTATATTCAGGTTTTGTGTATACAATGCTGAATATTCCGCGTGAACTGTATACGCCGATTTTTGCCATAAGCCGAATTGCCGGCTGGTCAGCGCATAGAATTGAAGAGCTTGTTGCCGGCGGAAGAATTTATCGTCCTGCTTACAAAAATGTCTGCGAAGAACGAAAATATATTCCAATCGATAAACGTTGATAAAAAAATAATCTGGAAAAAAATGAGTTTTGCAAGATTAGATAAGATTCTTTCACACGAGGGATTTGGAAGCCGCAAGGCAATCCGGAAATTTTTGTATTCGTCAGAAGTTGTTGTGAACGGCGAACGCATTTTTGACACAAGTTTTTCTGTGAATCCGGACAAAGATGAGATAAAAATTGACGGTGAAATTTTAAATCTCCGCAAGAATTTTTATCTTATGATGAACAAACCTAAAGATTTTGTAAGCGCAAACAAAGACGGGCTTCACCAGACGGTTTTTGACCTTTTGGATGAACGTTTTCACACTCCGTATCTTGAGGAAAATCTTCACCTTGTTGGCAGGCTTGACATTGATACCGAGGGGCTTTTGCTTTTTACAACGGATGGCGCGCTGACTCACAGAATCACAAGCCCAAAAACGCATTTTCCAAAATCATATTTTGTGCGTCTGGTAAATCCCGAAAACATGGAAAATCAGGAAAAAATCGCGCAGGATTTTAAAAATGGAATTGAAATTCCGCCGGAAGGAAACGAACAGGGCTTTTTGGCAAAACCCGCAGAAATCCAATGGAAAAACGAAACAGAATGTGTTCTTACCATAAACGAAGGAAAATTCCATCAGGTAAAAAGAATGTTTCTGGCGGAACAGAACGAAGTTTACTATTTAAAACGCATTTCAATCGGACCTCTGAAACTTGACGAATCCCTTGCCTCCGGCGAATACCGCGATTTAACGGATGAAGAAGTTGGCGAGTTGATGAAAGCGTAGATTTTTTAGAAAGTTAAAGGATGCGTTTTGTGTGCGGTCTTTAATCTTTAATTTTCGAATACAAGAAATTAAATTTCTTTATAGCGTAGAGGTTGTTGCTCACATTTTTTTCTGGAAATATCAACTTTACTTTTTATTGATCCGGTAACTACAGGGTCAGTTACTTCTTTTAATCCTTTAAAATTAAATTTTCCATCTTTATCTTTGTCGGAAACTCCAGAAAATTCATATATGGCTTTTATTTCACCATTATTTTCTTCTACAAGATAATCACAGTCTTTTGCATTTTCTGGATTTCCAGTCCAACAACCGGCTGGAGCATTTGAATGAGTTGTATTTACTACAGCAATTTTCATAATTTTCTTCCTTTTGGTTTGTTAAATATAAAGAGCTTACAGTAAAAACTGAAAGCTCTTTTGTAAAAATTATTTATAGTATTTTGATTTTAAATCTAATACCATTTTTTTATAAATATCATGTGCCTTTTGCAAATCTTGATTATCAACAGCCGTTACAGCATCATTAAGATATAATTTTCTAATAGAGTCATAAACTTCATTAGAATTTTTAAGGTTATCAATGTTTTTACAAATTACAGGAGCGATTTTGTAATACTCTTCTACTTCTGCTTTCATTTCAGGATCTTTTTTCATAAAAGTATCGCGAAATGCTCGTAAAGTTGTTAATTCATGGCAATCATCTGGTAAATTCCTGGATTTGCATGTTGCCGTTGTGATAAAACAACTACCGACTGATGTATCTCGGGGATGCATGTCAGCATATTCCCTGAAACATCTTAGGCTACAAAAATTATACCTGTTATCAGTAGTTTCTGTTATATAACGAGTTTCAGCGGGAATCCATCCTCCGCAGTTGTGACATTCTTTATCACCAGTACAAGAAGTTTCTCTATAGTAATGACCTTTATATTCAGACATATTTACCTCCTAAAATGTATCTCCCCTGAGAATTGCACTTAATCTTCTAATAGCATTACCAGTAAGACACAAAAACATTCCAACAGCATCAAATGCTGCACCAAAGCCATATAGATTTGCTTCGGAGGTAAATGCTAGATAAAAATAAAGTGCAAGCAGCACAAGACTTCCAATGAATGCAAAAAGTTGATTATCTTTATTGAGTTTAATGAAATATAAGATGCAATTTAAAATGGATAAAGTAATGCAAATAACACAAAGCGCTATTCTAAATCCTTTTTCTTCTAATAACATGGCAAATGTAAAAAAAATACCAATGCCCATACAAGCTATAAATAGGATAAATTTTATCCATTTTCCAACAGTTCTAAAAAAATCCATGTCTCCTCCTCATTTGGATACTAAAAAAATTGCAGGAGCGTAGCAACCTGCAATTTTTTTAGGTTTTGTCAAACCTAAAATTTACTGTACAGTAAATTTTAATAAAAAATATGTGAGGTATTTTTAGAAAATTAAAGACCGCATTTTGTATGCAGACTTTTTTTATCCTGAATGATTTTTCTGTTGTGAACTTGGTTAGCGATGTGCAGGGCGGCGCAGCCGTTGCGAGCGGAGCGAGCAATGAGCGCTTAGCGGAACCCGGAACGTAGCGACCTGAGCGAGCTTTGCGAAGTGAAGGTAACCTCCAGATTTTTATTTTTTAACTTGACAATATGACTATTTATGACTATCTGATGGTTAGAAATTTAACGGGAGGCACGATGACTGCTCCACTTTACGATGTCAAGGCGAAATTAAGCGAATATATAACGTATGCTGAAAAAGGCGAGATTGTTGAGATTACAAAGCATGGAACGGTTTCGGCTGTGATAATCAGTAAAAAAGATTTTGATGAAAACTACAAAAAGCCTCTTAAAAAGAATCCTGTGGAGGAACTGCGCAAATGGCGGGCGGGATTGTCTGACAAAGATATAGAAGAGTGTTTTGGTGATGAATATTCTAGGATTTTGGAGGAACAAAGAAAAGAAAGCCGATTTGAGAAAGAAAGGGGATATTCATGTCTATAATTTACATGTTGGACACAAATATAATTTCTGAGCTTACAAAACCTCGGCCAAGTGAAAAAATGTTGAGTATGTTGGAGTCAAAATCAGCGTTTTGCGGTATATGTGCGCCTGTTTGGTATGAAGTTATAAAAGGGATTGAAGCAATGCCTGAAGGAAAGAAAAAACAGACTGCGGAAATTATTACTTATGATTATATTCAAGGGACTTATCCAATTATTAATTATGATAAGCATGCGGCAAGTATGCATGCAAGAATTTTTTCTGAATTAAGAAAATGTGGAAAAATACCTCCAACTATAGATTCGATGATTGCTTCCATAGCAATGTCAAACAATTTGATTCTTGTGACTCGGAATGTAAAAGACTATGATCCGATTCGGGAGCATTTTTCGCTTTGTGTTGAAGATTGGTTTGAATAATCGTTGGGTGATGTTTGCTGTAATTGAAAATAACGCGATATTTTTGTAGAATAGAAATATTATTTCTTGCATGAGGTTGGTTTGATGACAGATATTGAAATTGCTCAGAAAAATGTGATGGTTCCGATTTCGGATGTTGCTGAAAAGATTGGAATAAAACCGGAGGAACTTGAACTTTACGGACCTTACAAAGCAAAACTTACAATGAAAAAACTTAGGGAACTTCAGGATAAAGCTGCGGATTCTTCTAAACGCGGAAAATTGATTTTAGTTACTGCGATTACTCCAACTCCTGCTGGTGAAGGAAAATCTACTGTTTCTATTGGTTTGGGCGATGGACTTAGAAAGATTGGAAAAAAATCAGTAATTGCATTACGAGAGCCTTCTCTTGGACCTTGTTTTGGTGTAAAAGGCGGTGCTTGTGGCGGCGGTTACGCTCAGATTGTTCCGATGGAAGATATAAATCTTCATTTTACTGGTGATATTCACGCTATTTCTATTGCAAACAACCTGATTGCGGCTCTTATTGATAATCATATTCAGCAGGGAAATGAGCTGGGAATTGATCCTCGCACAATTTCTTGGAAGCGTTGCGTTGACCTGAATGACCGCCAGCTTAGAAATGTTGTTGATGGTCTTGGAAACAGAACTGATGGAACTCCACGTGAAGACCATTTTCAGATAACTGTTGCTTCGGAAATTATGGCGATTATTTGTCTCAGCCGTTCAATCACTGAATTAAAGGAAAGAATTTCTAACATCATTATTGGAAAAAATTACAATAAGGAAAATGTAAAGTTTGGTGATTTGAAATGTACTGGAGCGGTAGCTTCTTTGTTGAAAGATGCGATTAGACCTAATCTTGTTCAGACTTTGGAGAAAAATCCGGCTTTTGTTCACGGCGGTCCTTTTGCAAATATTGCTCACGGATGTAATTCTGTGAACGCAACTCTGAGTGCTCTTGCTTGTGGTGATTATGTTGTTACGGAAGCTGGTTTCGCGGCGGATCTTGGTGCTGAAAAATTTATGGATATTAAATGCCGTGCTGCCGGACTTGAGCCAAGTGCTGTTGTTATTGTTGCCACAATCCGTGCGTTAAAGATGCATGGTGGCGTTGCGAAAACTGAGCTTTCAAAGCCAAATGTTGACGCGCTGGAAAAGGGGTTTGAAAACTTAAAAGCGCATATTGGAAATATTTCTAAGTTTGGGGTTCCGAGCGTTGTTGCGGTAAATAAATTTATTACTGACACAGAAGAAGAGATTGCTCTTCTTGAAAAACTTTGCAAGGAAAACGGTTCTCGTGCTGTTTTGTGTGAAGGCTGGGGAAAAGGTGGAGAAGGCGCGGTTGAACTTGCGAAGGCAGTTTGTGAAATTGCAGACAGCGGAAATGCAAACTTCCATTATCTTTATGAAAATGAACTTTCTTTAGATAAAAAGATTGAAAAAATTGCAAAAGAAATATATCATGCTAGTTCAGTGGAATTTGATAATAAAGCTCTAAAAAAGCTTAAGGATTTTGAAGCGCAGGAATATGGGAACTATCCTGTTTGTATTGCAAAAACCCAAAATTCCATAAGCCACGACCCAAAACTTATTGGTGCTCCAAGTGGTTATGTTTTTCCGGTTCGTGATGTTCAGCTTTATGCTGGCGCAGGTTTTGTTGTCGCGCTTGCCGGTGATATTATGACAATGCCGGGACTTCCGAAAGCTCCTGCCGCACTCAATATTGATGTTGATGATGATGGCGTGATTTCTGGATTGTTCTAGTTTGTAAAAAAGCCATCAGAAATGATGGCAAAAATCCGTCCCAGTAGCTCAGCTGGATAGAGCGTCCGCCTCCTAAGCGGAAGGTCGCGCGTTCGACTCGCGCTCGGGACATTTAAGGGTGTACTTTTTGGTACACTCTTTTTTTATGATTATTTTTATATATTAGATTTGTTTAGGATCCTATTTTAGTCGCAATCGTAATAAATTCCTCGTTTTACGCAACCTGCAAATCCATCATTTTTGACACGAAGAATATTCTGGTCAGCATTGTCGCTATAGTGGCAAAGATAAGTTTTTTTTCGCAAATCTTGTGGAATAATCTGCAAAAGTTTTTCGTAATCTGTGTGAACTGCGTTATGACCAAATTGGCAGTCGTGAAAAATATATTCAATTTTAAAGTCAGATGTAAGCCATTCAATAAGTTCTTTGTCCGCCTGGGAATCTCCGGTGAAAATTATTCTGTTATCGATAAGGACTCCGACGGAATAATAGCTGTTTTTCCAGTTGTTTTTATTTGTAAATACATGTTTTGTGCGGAAAATCTTTAAATTTATTTCGCCAATATCAGCTTCATAGAATGGACGCGGAGAATTTTTGATTTTTTTTGGTTTTATCTGGTGGAAATAATTCTCGAAAGTCATATTTGATTTTGAAAAATTTTCGCCCTTGGTTTTTAATCCACCTTTTAAAGATTCATTCCATAGAAGTTTCTTGAATTTGTCTGTTATCAGAATGTTGGGACTTTGCCTTGTTACGTACATATTCAAAAGTGCGACTTCTTCCATTCCACCGATGTGGTCAGCATGATTGTGCGTAAGCAAAAAATTCCTGACTTGTGTTATCTGCGAGTTAAAAAGTGAAAATGCAAAAGGACACAGAGTTCCGCAGTCAATCAATATATGTGAATTTCCTTTTATGACAAGAACATTGTTCTGAAAATATTTTTTTGAAAAAGCCCCTCCTGTTCCCAAAAAGAAAAGTGAAAGTTGTCCGTTGTTTGTAAATTCTATTGAACCGTTAAATTCTCTTGTTTTCATTCCATTTTAGTATAGCACAATGCGAATCTTTAGAATAGAATGAAATTATGAATTTGGCAGCAGTACAACATTACGCATTTGATAATTTTTGTTATCCTTTGGATAAAGACACTCTTGAAATAAATATTCTTACTGGAAAAGATGTTGAGCGTGTTTTTATTGTTAGCGGTGATCCTTTTGCCGGCGGAATTTTGGGCGGTGACTGGAACTGGACAGGTAATGAATCTGAAATTCTTGAAAAAAAGGAGCTTCAGGATCATTTTAGGTGGACAATTTCTTTAAAACCGGAATTTAAGCGCCTCTCATATTATTTTCGCCTTGTAAGCGGAAGCGAAGAATTTTTTTATTCTTATGATGGATTTTTTACAAAGTATGAATTTGAAAATGGCGGAAACCGGCATGGATTTTTTATTTTTCCGTGGATGAATCCTGCTGACATAAATAAAACTCCGAAATGGGCGGAAAACACTGTTTGGTATCAGATTTTTCCAGCAAGATTCTGCCGGGGAAAAAGCGATTTTACGCCAAAAAATCTTTTGCCTTGGCCAAAATTTGGCGAGCAGATTCCTTGCGGGCATTCTGGTCCGGAACCAGTTTACGGCGGAAATATTCAGGGCATAATCGATAAACTTGATTATCTGAAGGAGCTTGGAATCACCGGAATTTACACAACGCCGATAAATAAATCTTCAAGCCAGCATAAATATAACACAGATGACTACAATCTGATTGATGAGGAATTTGGAACTTCTGAAACTGTAAAGACTTATGTCCAGGAAGCGCACAAGCGTGGAATAAAAATAATGTTTGATGGAGTTTTTAATCATTCTGGCTGGTTTTTTGAAAAATGGCAGGATGTATGGAAAAACCGGGAAAAATCAAGATACAAAGACTGGTTCATGGTGAATGATTTTGATTTTGTTGAGCCGGGTTTTGGCTACAAAAAAGGAAACGCCGGTGTTGGAAAATTCTATTCGTTTGCGTTTGTTGATTATATGCCAAAACTGAATACAAATAATCCTGAATGTAGAAAATATATAATCGATGTGTGCAGAAACTGGGTAAAAAATTATGACATTGATGCGCTCCGACTTGACGTGGCGAATGAGGTTTCTCATGCTTTCTGCAAGGAACTGAAAAAGGCGATGTGCGAAATAAAGTCAGATTTTTATATTATTGGTGAAATCTGGCATAATTCATTGCCTTGGCTCCGTGGTGACGAATATGATTCTGTTATGAATTATCCTTTGCAGAATGGAATTGCGGATTTTTGTTGCTCAAATCAGTGGAATGTAAAAAAGTTTGAATATGCGGTAAACCGTTGCTATTCAATGTATTTTAAGCAGACAAACCGTGTCCTTTTTAATCAGATGGATAGCCATGACACAATCCGAATCTTGAACCGTTGCGGTGGAACCAAGACGACTGCGTTGCAGACTCTGGTTCTTCTTTTTGCAATGACTGGTTCTGTGTGCATTTATTATGGAACAGAAATTCTTTTGCCTGGAAGTTTTGACCCGGATAACCGTCGCTGCATGCCGTGGAAAGAAATTGAGGAAGGTAGATTTTCGGAAGAACTGGATTTTACAAAAAAACTTATTGCCTTGCGAAAAGAACATCCTGCAATGCGAAGTTGTGATTATGTTTTTATTTATTCTGATTCTGATAAGGTTGGTGACGACAGGATTGTGCATATTGTAAAGACTGCAGAAGATGCTTCTGAAAAAATTGGAATTGTTGTGGATTGCGGTTTGACTGGAAAAGATATTTCTGTTTTTGCGAAAGATAAGGAAATTCTTTTGAAAGCGGATAAAATTCTTGTTTACAGAATGTAACTTGCGCCGGCATGTAAGGGCGCGCAGCGTTAAAATTATGCGGCATTTGAAAAAATGGCGCATAATTTTAATGAGCGACAGCGGAACCCTGGAACGCCGGTTTGCGGTTATTTTTTGCGCCCAAAAGAAAAAGTCAATGCTGCAAAACATGCAATCAATGCAAGAACGTAAATAAATGAAAGATAGCGGAACATTTGAGGAAGAACTTTGATTATGATTCCAGAGGCTATTGTTAAGCCGCCGAGTGCAAGCGCGATTATTCCGCAGAGTTTTCCCATGATTACGGCTTTGCGTTTTTCTTCTGGGTTTTCATGGCTGTCGGCAAGGGCTTTTTGGTAGTTTTTTGAAGAAAAATAAAAACCTGCTGCAAGAAATACAATTCCTGCGACTATAAATGCGGCCATTGCGATGATTAATTTCTTTTCGTTCATAAAAGTTCCTTTTTTTGTGGTTTTATTTGTGGAATTTTCCGCGGGAAATAAAATCCATTTTTGAAAGTTTTTTGTGGCTTGGAATTTTTTGCCCGGAAAATTCAGCGTAATTTTTTTTGTTTTCATGTTTTCTGTCACGCTGTGTTTTCGTTGCCCAAACGGCAGGAATATTTCCTGAATTCTGCTGGACGGTTTCCATCCATTCTTGTGGTTCTGGGATTTCAAATTTCATGTGTTTTTCTGTGTATGGATGCGTGAATTCCAATGTCCGGGCGTGTAGCGCAAGCCTGTGGAATGGATCGGTCTGGGCGCGGTAATTTTCGTCGCCTGCAAGCGGGTAGCCTTTGCTTGCAAGATGGGCACGGATCTGGTTTTTGCGGCCGGTTTCAAGGCTTAGCTCAAAAAGTGTGTGATATTTTCCACGCGTGATTATTTTATAATTTGTCCGTGCGGAAATTGTCTTGAATTCAGCTTTTCCATTTTTGATAAGAAGATTTCTTTCGTAAATTGATTTTTCATTGCGGCTTGTGTTTTTTTCTGCGTGGAGCGCCTTTTTTGTGGCGTTGTTAAGCGCCGGATGGTCGTCTTTTTTTGGAACAAATCCGATGTTGTGGGCGTTGTATGCAATTTCATCATCAATTGTGCCGGTTTCTGGAAGGATTCCGTTTTTTGGGTTTTCGGCAACAGCGCGGTAAAGTCGTTCTTTGACCATTTTTTGCCAGTTTTCCATGATTTTTTTCTGTGCATCTTGTGTAAGCGCGAACATCATCACGCCGGAAGTGTCGCGGTCAAGACGATGGACAACGAACGGTCTGTGGTTTGAATTGTAAGTTCCTTTTTTTCGCATTAGTTGTTCAAGCGCGGATTGTGCGGTTTTGTTGTTGCTTCCTGGGTAAGGCACGCTCAGCATTCCGCTTGGTTTGAAGATTATAGCGATGTGTTCATCTTCGTAAAGCACTTCAATTTTTTCATGTCCGAAGTCTGGTTTGAGTTCTTTTTTTTGTTGGGTTCCTGCCAATATTTTTGCCATTTTAATCCTCGTCTTCTTCGTCCGGATTGTAATCTTGCGGAACATAATTTTTTTCAAGAACAGCAAGAATGTCCATCAGCTGTTCATAGGTTTCTGTGTCTTTTTGCAAAGTTTCTGGGTTCCTGCCGTCAACAATAAAATTTTCCGCATAAGAATCCAGCATTTCGTACATAAAAGCGTAGTCTTCCTCGTCCAGGGCATTCATGGATTCCAATCCGGTGATTTCTGGAAGAATGTCGCTTAGGATTGCAGTCAAATCGGCACATTCGTCGGTTAATTCTTTTGTGTATTCGTATTTGTCTTTTGAAAGGTATTTTGAATTTTCCTTGACTTGTTCAAGGATTTTTTTGTATGAATCAACAAGAAGTTCGTCGTCTGTCATACGAAGAGTGTAGCACGAAAGAAAAAAATGGAAAATCACTAAAAAGATTGAATGTTGAGTTTTATTTAGTTGGTGCAAAAATTTAAGCATCTGCAAGAAACTGTTCGTAAAATCGTAATTTTTTTTGATTTTTTGAAACCAGCACTTGACAAAAATAAGAAAAATACGTATTCTTTTAGAACATTGCATTCCCCGATTGTGTAATGGTAGCACTTCAGATTCTGGTTCTGACTGTGGGGGTTCGAATCCTCCTTGGGGAAGATAACGAGGCTGTCCGGAAGAATTATTGCTGTACACGGAGTTATTTCGGCAGTTATAATTTTTGCGGAAAGCCTCGTTTTTTTTTGGCCCCTTCGTATAACGGCTAGTACAGCGGATTCTCATTCCGTCAACAGGAGTTCGATTCTCCTAGGGGCTATAAGTTTTTTTTGAAACAGCACTGGCTTGGTGCTGTTTTTTTATTTTAACTGAATTACAGAGAATCGAACTGCGGAATGAGCGGTTTCAAAAGTGCGAGCAGTGCGCAGCAGAAGGTGTGCTCGATTAGCATAGCTCGACATTCGGGAAAAATATGGTATAATGTTTCTATGAATAAGAACGGCAATGAAGAAAATCCGGTGCTTTTGGAAAGTTATGATGAGCTTTGCGGGCTTTTGCTAAAGATTAGGGATAAGGAAGAATTAAAATCGGTGTTCAATTGCCTTTTTACTCCGAATGAGCGGCGCGATTTTGCGGAACGCTGGCAGGTTGTGAAGGAGCTTAAGGCCGGGACGACTCAGCGTGAAATTGCAAGAATTTACAATATGTCGCTTTGTAAAATTACTCGTGGTTCAAAGGAACTTCAGAAATCAGACAGCGGATTTTTGAAACTTCTTGCGCTGATGGAAAAATAGTTTTTTGCGGATGCGTTAGGTTATGGAGCCACGCCGCAGGCGGCCACCGGAGCGGAGTTTGCTGGGCAAACGTAGCGAGGAGGCTGAGCGTAGCGGAATGGCGGAACAACCGACCGGATTTATTACGCGGTGTTGCAATCCATACGCACTTTTAAGTGCGAAGCAAAACTGGAAAAAATTGTTTTTTCGATAGAAATTAAAGTTTTGCTTCGGGAACGCCCAAATTTTTTTTATTTTATTTCAACTGGTTTTAGAAGGCTTGCGGCGTCGCTTCGTTTCCAGCGGACTGCGACGATGTATGGTGTTTCATCGTGGATATTTTTTACGTTTTTGTCCAGTCCGTATGAAAGCAAGTTTTTGATTGTTTCGGCGTTGCTGATTCGGGCTGCGTAGTGAAGGATTGTGTTTCCTTGTATGTCGGTCATTATGCCTGAATATTTAACAATTCCTGCAAGGATTTGTTTGCTGTTGTTTTTTAGCGCGATTAATGCCGCGTTGTTTCCGTCGCTGTCTATCTGGATGAACGGATTGGAGCCGTTTTCAAGGAGTTCAAGCGCAAGATTTTCGTATTTTTTTTCGATTGCGAGCGCTAATGGCGTATAGCCGCGGGAATTTCTTGTGTTCAGCGGATAACCTGCGGAAATCAGCATTTTGAGCATTTCTACGGATTGGTTGTTTTGGACTGCGATGTGGAGCGGTGTGTTTCCGTCGCTGTCAGAAATGTTTGTGTTTTTGCCAAGAATTGCTTTGATTACTGATTCTGGCTTATCAAGGCAAAGGCTGAAAGGTGTGTTTCCGTTTTTGTCCCGGCTAAGTGGATTTCCACCGGCGTTTCTGATCAGGGTTATTACAGCTTCGTCTGCGGTCAATGCGGCTTCGTGGTAGGAATTTCTTCCGTTCAGGTCTTGCGCCTGTGGATTTGCGTTGTATTCCAGAAGTAGTGCGATTGTTTTTGTATTTTTTGCCTTGATGGCGTCCATAAGGATTGTGCGGCCGTTAGTGTCGCTTATGTTCGGGTTTGCGCCTTTTGAGAGCAACATTTTTGCGATTTCTGGTTTTCCGCCAAGAACTGCTTCTGCTAGCGGAGTTTTTCCAGAGACATTTTGTGCGTCGATATTTATTCCAAGGGCAATCAGCTGTGCGGCTGCGTCAATGTTTCCCCAGCGGACTGCAACATGAAGCGGTGTGCTTCCAAGGTTGTCGCGCACGTTGATTTTGCAGCCTTTTTTTGCAAGAAGGGCGATTACTTCCGGTTTGTTGTTCTTGCATGCACTGAAAATCGGTGTCTCGCCGTTCGCGTTTTTAGCCTCTTTGTTTGCGCCTTTTGTAATCAGTGTTTCAACGGCGTTTTCCAGTCCCCATTCTGTTGCGTAGTGAAGAGCTGTGTTTCCGATTCCATCAGTGTCTTTTATTGTTTTTGATGTTATAAGCCATTCCATTATCTGTGGATTTTTCAGAGCCTGGCTTAGTGGTGAGTTGTTTTTATTGTTTGTTGAGAAAATGTCAGCGTTTTTTGCGAGAAGTTTTGCGCCGATTGCTTTTCGGTTTTTCAGGACTGTAAGATAAAGCGCTGTGTTTCCTGCGGAATTTCGGGCGTTCACATCGTCTGTAAGACTTAGAATGTACTGGATTTTTTCCTGGCTTGCGTCAGTGATTATTGCTGTTATTAGCGGTGTGTTTCCGTCTGAGTCAAGACTGTCGATGTTCTGCTTATTCAGTATTGTTTCAAGCGTTTTGTCAGAAGAATCTGTAGGTTTTAAGGCCATAATTAAAGGTGTGTTTCCTTTCTGGTCTTTTGAATTTATATCTGCGCCGTGATCAGCGTAGAATTTTATGTGCGAGGTGATTTTGTTTTCAATTGCAAGCTCAAGCGGTGTGACTCCGTCTTTGTTTCTTCCGTTAACATCTGCGCCGGCATTCACAAGAAGGGAAAGAATTCCTTCCGGGACTGCTGTCATTGTGGCTGTGTGCAGGACTGTGTCGCCGTACATATCTTTTCCGGCAACGTCTGATTTGTATGAAATAAGGAGGCTGTAAAGTTCTGAACGCTGATTTTCTGGAATTATGAGAAGAATCGGTGTTTTTCCAAGATTGTCTTTTGCGTCTACAGAAGCGCCGGCGTCGAGCAGCATTTTTGCGATTTCTGTGTGCCCGTAGCGGACTGCCTCGTGCAGCGGTGTGGCTCCGGAACTGTCCTGGACATTTGTAGTTGCATTATTTTCCAGAAGATATTTTGTGATTGACCTGTGTCCGGCGATTGCTGCGTAATGCAAAGGAGTCTGTCCGTCCTCGAAACGGTAGTTTATGTTTCGGTTTGCGACTGCGGTCTGAAAATAATCAAAATCGGATGAAACCGGATCTGCGCCGTTTGTAATAAGAATCGCCGCAATTTCGGCCATTCCGCCGTTTTCTATATCGGCAAATGCAAGATCAAGTGGCGTTTTTCCTTCGTTGTCCTTTGGTGAAAGTGGGATATTTTTTCGCACGCAGGTAAAAATCGCCATTTCGTCTTTGTCTTCCACAAAATAATGAAGAATTGATTTTCCTGTGATGGAATCTTGGAGGGCGGCTGTTTTTTCTGTTATAAAAATATCGTAGTAACTTGAATCTTTTTGGAATGCAGTTTCCATCGCGGTTTTTCCGTCCGCATCGCGGGCGAAAATATTGCAGCCGTAGTTTACAAGTTGCTGGGCTGCCTCTTTTGAGTTATGTTCGATTGCAACGTGAAGAGGTGTCTGGCTGTTGTAGTTTTTCAGGTCAGGATCTGCGCCGTAGCAGAGCAGAAAAAGCACAAGGCTTGCGTCATTTATTTCTGCGGCGGCGTGCAAGGCTGTATTTCCGTTTTCATCTACAGCATTGATATCGTATTTTGAGACAAATTTTGATTTTGCTTCTTCAATTTTATTATTTCGGATAAGTTCCTGGACGGAAACTTCTTTTTCAGTTGAAGCGCATCCAAAAAAAGAGATAATAAAGCAAACTGTTAAAATTGAAAAAACGATTTTTTTAGTCATATTTTCCCCTCTAACGTAAAAAAAATAATTTTCTACGTAGAGTATCGGAAAATAAAAAAAAACATTTAGGATTTTATCGTTCTACAAAATATTGAAGCAGCAGAATGTGCAGTTCCTTTATGTTTTGAACGTTGAATTTCTCAAAAATTTCAGTCATGTCTTTCTTTACTGTAGAAACGCTTACAAAAAATTGGTCTGCAAGCTCTTTGTACATTTTCTGAGAAGAAAGATATTCCATCACAAAATCGATTTGCCTTTCTGTGAGCCCATATCTTGAAAGATGTAAAGTTGTTCCTTTTGGTGGCAATTTTATATCTGATTTTTGTGGCTTCGCCGGCACAAGTGGTACCAGCAAGGTTTCCAGCTTTTTGTAGACATAAAAATAAAACGCAAAAAAGAAAAGCGAGGTTGCAATAGAAATATGAATATACATGACGCCTCTTGTTCCCCATTGAAGCGCGTAATATCCGTAGCCTACAAGAACTGCAATCCACACAATGAATATGCAGGTGATTTTTAGTTTTACCTTGGTTTTAAAGAAGCCATTTGCAAAACATAGGATTACAAACGCGGAATATAAAAATGTTCCCAATGTGTTGTAACCTGTTAAAGTTGTTGAAACTGCCTGTATAAATAGAAGAAAAACTTGTGCCTGCCAAACAGAAGGTTTGAATGTGAGTGCAAGCGCAATCGCCGCTGAAACTGAATTTATAACAAAAACTGTAACATCCTGCTTTGGAATCACAGTGTGTTTTTCTCTCGGATGTTTGTAACTCATTACTGCTGCGCACAGCAGAACAAGAAATGCAAAAAAGCACATAACTCTCGCCGCCGAAAATTTCTGTTTTACATTTGCATTCATGGTTAAATATTGTATGTATATTTAAGAAAATTGCAAATGAAAAAATAACCAGAGTTATTTTTTTAGTAACCGCGGTTATTTTTTGTTGTTTAAAAATAACTTGGGTTATTTTTTTTAAGGGGGGGGGGGTAACTTCGGTTATTTTTTAGTAACTTTGGTTATTTCGTATTTTAACGTATTCTTTTTATGCGGAAAAGGAAGTATTATTGTTTTCGAGAGATTGATATAGATATTTGAGAGTTTAAAACTTCTTGAGAGTTTTTTGAGAGACAGTTTATGAAGCACCAAGAGTTTCTTGGTGCTTTTTTTTGTCCATTTATATTTTTACGGGTTTTGAACTTTCTTAATCTTTTTTTTTATGATAGTCTATAAAAACGTATTCTCTGCAACCATTCCCTGGTCTTGCAGGAAGCGAAAAACTAAAACGGCCCACGCCAGAGTCGATAATAAGTAAAGCTAAAAAATTGCTGCATCGCAATTTTTCTTGACGCTTTGCTATTTAACATCGACCGCACTGACCGGCGGTCTTGCACAGGAGTTATAAATGGCAAACACAAAAGATACACACGCATGTACTTTGGACAAAATCATCAGTCTTTGTAAAAGAAGAGGCTTTGTATATCAGGCTTCGGAAATCTATGGAGGTCAGGCTGGTGCTTGGGATTACGGTCCATTGGGTGTAGACTTTAAAAGAAATATTCAGAATGCCTGGTGGCATTATATGATTCAGCTCCATGATGATGTAGTTGGTCTTGATTCAGCGATTTTCCAGCATCACACAACATGGAAAGCTTCTGGCCACGTTGATCATTTTTCAGATCCGATGATTGACTGCCTTGAATGTAACGCACGCCACCGCGCAGATAAACTTATAGAAGATTTTGTTGCCGCAAATCCAGACAAAGACCCTGGAAAACCAGTTGACACAATGACCCACGACGAGATGAAGGCTTATATTGATGCAAATATCAACTGTCCGACTTGTGGCTCAAAAAACAGAAAATATACAGCTGTCCGCGAATTCAACCTTATGTTCAAAACTTATCAGGGACCGATTGCGGATGATTCACATCTTATTTATCTTCGCCCGGAAACTTGCCAGGGAATTTTTACAGATTTCAAGAATATTGTTCAGTCAAACCGAATGAAAGTTCCTTTCGGCGTTGCGCAGGTTGGAAAATCGTTCCGCAACGAAATTATCTTTAAGAATTTCATTTTTAGGACTTGCGAGTTCGAACAGATGGAAATGGAATATTTCTGCAAACCAGGAACAGAGGATGAAACTTTTGAACGTTGGCGAAAAGAACGCTGGGCTTTCTATCTGAAATACGGTATTCCAGAAAAACAGCTTAAATGGCATCATCACGACAAACTTGCCCATTATGCAAAAGACGCTTACGACATCACTTACAATTTCCCGATTGGTTTTGAGGAAGTTGAAGGAATTCATTCGCGCACAGATTTTGACCTTTCTCAGCATCAGCTTTATTCAAAGAAAGATATGTCTTATATCGATCAGGAAGATGGAAACAAAAAATATATTCCTTATGTTGTAGAAACTTCTGCTGGTTTGAACCGAAATTTCCTGATGTTCCTTTGCGAAGCTTACGAGGAAGAAAATGTCTCAACAGAAGAAGGCAAGGAAGATTACCGAACCGTTTTGCATCTTGATCCGCGCCTTGCACCAATTACAGTTGCGGTTCTTCCATTGATGAAAAAAGATGGACTTGCTGAAAAGGCAAAAGAAATCCAGCATCACTTAAAAGAAGATTTTGTAACAGATTTTGATGTTTCAGGAACTGTTGGAAAGCGTTACCGCCGTCAGGACGAAGTTGGAACTCCTTTCTGCGTTACTGTTGACTACGACACGCTTCAGGAAACAAAAGAAGATGGCTCAAAGAACGAATTTTACAATACAGTTACAGTCCGATTCCGTGATTCCATGAAGCAGGAACGTGTTCACTTGGATGATTTGATTCCTTTTATTCAGAAGGCAATCCGCGAATACAAACCTGTTGAAAGAAAAGACAGATAAAAAAATAAACTCAAAGCGGTGAATCCGCGTGCAATTTCAGGATTTTTCGGGTTTTGATGATTTGAAACTCAATTTCTGGAATTGCATGGAGGTTTTTGTAATGGAATACGTTCGACTTGGAAAATCAAACCTTATGATTTCTCGTGTGGCTTTTGGCGCAATGTCATTGACAAAAGTCGGAGACGACGAAAAAGCCGCAGAACTTGTTCGTAGCGCGTATAATCAGGGTATTAATTTTTTCGATACTTCACGAAATACTCCTGAATGTGAAAAGCTTTTGGGCGATGCTTTGGGAGACATCCGTTCTTCTGTTGTGATTGCCTCAAAAACAAGCGCGCAAAGCGGTGCGGAAGTTTTAAGCGATTTGGAGACAAGTCTGAACGTTATGCATACGGATTCAATTGATTTGTATCAATATGAGTCCGACTCTTTTATTCCAGATGAAAATGGAATTGACGGAATTTATTCAGCATTCAAGACTTTAAAAAGCACTGGAAAAATAAGAAGTTTCGGGCTTGCCACAACTGATTTTGATATTGCGGAAAAAGCGATTACCGGCGGATTGTACGACACGATTCAGTTTCCGTTCAGCATGATTAGTTCCGACCGCACTCGCCAGCTTGTTCAGCTTTGCCGGGAAAACGATATTGGTTTTATTGCGATGCAGCCTTTGTGCGGTGGAATTCTTACTTCAATTCCTTTGGCTTATGGTTTTTTGCATGAATATGAAAATGTTGTTCCTCTTTGGGGTGCCCAGTCTCAACAGGAATTAGACCAGATTCTTTATTTTAATGAGCATCCGCCTGTTGTTGATGAGAAATTCAATGAGGATGTTGAAAAAATCCGCGCGTTTTTTAGTTAAACTCGCTTAAATCAACTGAACTGAAGCCTTGCTCATCTTTTGTCTCATTTGCTTTCGCAGTTTCAAGGGCATCGGTAAGTTCCGCTGTCTGATTTGTGATTTTTCGCTGCAAATCAAGCGTTTTCTGGACATCAGCTTGTTCCTCTTTTGTAAGGACGCGGACAATTTTATTCAGATTATTATCAGTCTGGACAGTTTTTGGCGAGCCGTCTGGTTCAGTTTCATTTATAAGCTGGACAATCGGGTTTTTAGGATTGTTCGGAGAAACATCGGAAACAATCGCAATTTTTCCATTCTGAAGGTAAACGAACGCGCCAATCGGGAAAAGTGAAAGGCTAAAAAGAAGCGCCTTGATTACGGTCGGGTCATACTGCTGGTTTTCGTTTTTGAGCATTTCAATCATTGCGTCAAAAGTTGTCCGTGCTGTTTTGTACAGGCGAGGAGCCGTAATTGCTTCAAAAGAGCAAGCAACCGCAATAATTTTTGCATAGTTTGAGATTTTTTCGCCGGTAAGATGCTGAGGATAGCCTTTTCCGTTTTCTTTTTCATGGTGCTCAAGCACGCCAAGCTGAATGCTGAGCGGAAATT
>DLKK01000101.1:5208-35547 GCA_002478955.1 Treponema sp. UBA7590 | reverse complement strand
CGAAGTTCCAGAGCAACTGAAGGTTGTGGCGGAATGAGCGTGAGCGAAGGTTGGAACGCCCGGCCGGGATGGCAGTTGAGCTTTGCGAGGCTGACAGGCCGGGAACGCCCAAATTTTGTTGTGAAAATAAAAACTACTCTATCACGATTTGATAGAGATACTGATGTAAAATGTTTGCAAAACAGAAAAAGGAAGGTGTTTTATGAAGAAGAAATTTGTTTTGATTTTGATGATGATAGCTAGAGCTGCGCTTTTTGCGGAGGAAAAGATTTTCCGGTATGTATCGATTCAGGAAAGCCAGATGTATAACACAATGACGTTGGCAGTTTTGGATATAGATCATGATATTGGAATCGACTTTGACACAAGCACTCCAGGTCAAATAACTGCATTGTTAAACAGAAAAAATGCCCGGCTGATTAAAAATTCGATTCTCCCGAATCTTGAATCTTCTTGGTATGGGTACACTTCTTATATTTACCTGGGTCCTGAAAAAGATGCGGAGGCGGAAATTCTTTCTGCAGAAGAATTTGAAGATTATCTGGACGAAGCGATTCGGCAAGCTAATTAATCTGTTCGGCGGTCAAAAAAATCATGGACGGCTTAATTTTTAATGCGGCGGCAAGTTTTTCGAGCGATTTTACAGTTGGACTTGCAAGATTATTTTCTATTTTATACATATAATGCCTAGAAACGCCAGCGTCAAAAGCAAGCTGCTCCTGGCTAAGCCCATTGCGCTTACGCAACTCAACAATCGCCTTTCCTAAATCCATAGGAAAATTATATTTTATCAAACCCTATAATAACACGCTTTTTAGTTACACGTACTATAGTTTGCATAAAGTTGAATGTGGGGATATAATATTGGGAAAGAATGAAAAAAATTTACTTTTCAAAAGTTCAGATATATACTTATTGCTATATTTAGGAGAAAAAATTATGAAAAGAAATATAATTAAAAAGAAGAGCATGTCGATTTTTATAATATTTATTTTCTTTTCAACACAAATATTTTCACAAAGCCAATACAACGCAAACGATTTAATAGGTAAAAAATATAAAGAAAAATTGATAGGTGGATGGATTTTAGATTTTTCGAAAACAGATGATGATGGAAAAAATCTAATAGGGATTAAAACAGACAAAAATAATGAAATATTATATTATCCCTATAGAGCAGATTCAGAATATATTTATATAAAAGCAGATAATCAAAAAACAATAAAATACTCTATTTCTAGCGAATGTAAAGAACTAAAGATTTTTTTGGAAGAGAATGAATTTAAGGAGTTAAAAGAAACTAAAGAACTTTATATGAATGTGGCAAAAAAAGTAGGAACTGGAATTCTAGGAGTTACAGCAATAATATTAGGAGGCACTCAGATAAATAATCAGAGTGGGAACAATTAAATATGGGAAAATTTTTAGCAATATTGGCAATAATATTAGGTGTAATTGCTCTAATTTCTTTATTTTTTTAAATTATAATAATGAGAATACTTTTTAAATCTTTATATAACAAACTATTTTGTATTATTTTATTAACAGGTTCTATTTTTCAAACAAATTTATTTGCAGAAAAAAATCAAATAAAACTTGACGGTTCCTATCTTGTTGGTTGTTCTTTTCTTGAAAAAAGCCTTGGTGGTTTAAGTGTTTTTAGAACAAAAGAATTTGAGTTTACAAAAACTTGTCTTATTGTTACTGATTTCAAAACAAAAAACTACACAGAATATTCATATCAAATCGATAGAAATATTATACATCTTACAAAAAAATCTGGTCTAGTTGATTATTTTGATGAAAATCAAATGGAATTTGAAATTTCTAGTAAAGATCCTCTTTCAGAGCGAGAATTAATTTTTTACAAAAAAAATGGAAAAAAATTAAAATTTCTTGAAGAAAAATCTTTTAGAAAAACGACAAGCGATATAGGAATTACAACTGCACTTGCAGGTGTAACCGTAGGTGCTTCAGGACTAGTTCTTTCCTCTTATTTGAACCAATTTAAATTCCCCAATCCAAATGATTACAGAAATATGAATTTAAATCAGATTTTCAAACTTTATGTAGGAGAATCAAACGGAAGAAGACTTTCAGATAACTTAGAAAAGGCAGGAATACCCAAACCTCTAAAAGAATCTGCAGCCCATCACATTGTTCCTAAAAAGGATACAAGAGGAAACTCTGCGGTATCTAGAAAAATACTTGAGGAAGTAGGAATTGACTTGGATAATCCATTAAATGGAGTTTATCTACCAACTGATAAAACTTTTTCGAAAATAACAGGAATAGCATTTCATGCACCCAATGAATATATGCATGGTACTGATTTTTTAGAAGGCTTGACCCAACGATTGCTACAGGCAAGAGGAGATAGACTTGCTGTTGAAGAAGTCTTGTATTTAGCTCGTGATAATTTATTAAATGGAAAAACTTGGTAAAATGAAAATTTATTCAATCTTAATAGAAAATAAAAATTTTTTTTATTCCCCTATAAATTATGAAGATTTTTTTTCTATTTCAAGCGGAAATTATAATCTGGTAGATAATATTGGAGCTGATTTTAAAAGGATTATAAATTCTGATTCCTTTTTAGGTGATTTTACATGGTGTGACAACTCCTCAATTCTTCTATTAAAAAAAACATTAACAGAAGAGCTCTTATTCAAAAATATAAAGTATTTACCATTAAAAAATGATTCTGAATATTACATTATTTGTCCTAATTGCATTGATTGCCTTGATTTAAAAAAATCAAAAATTTCATATTTCAAAAATTCAAAAAAAATAATGTCTATAGATAAATATGTCTTTCGGGAAAAATTAATTTCAGATAATGAATTATTTTTTAAAATAAAATTATTAAATTACTCCCCTATCTTTTGTAACGATAAATTTGTCGATTTTTATAAAAAAAATAAATTAACTGGGCTAGTTTTTAAGAGAATATTTTAAGGGGAAAATTTAAATTAGTACCTAATATTTACAGGTTAGCACACAATATTAAAAAAAATTATTGATTAAATTTATTCAAAAATATAAAATAAATTGAATTTTTGGATATTTCCAAAGTTCGGAGGTGAATACAATGTCTTGTGAAAACATAAAGTTTTTCAATGATACAATTGATTTCATCGTTAAATTTATTAAGGCTAATGCTAAAAATGTTTGTAGAAAGCAAAGTCAATATGCGGATATTTTTAATAAACTTGGAATAAAATTGTTTTATAAGAAAGAACTTCCAGTTGCAAAAGCATGTTTTTGGATTTCTGATATGTTGGGAAATCCGCATGCTTATAAAAATTTTCTTTGTATTTAAATTTTAGAATTTAACGTTATCCATCATTTTCTGAATGATGGATAAAAAATTATTTGATATGTATAATGTAAATTAAAAAAACTAATATTTCTTTTTGAATTAAACAGGCAAGATCCATCCTTGTGATAGATTTTTATATCTTTTCTGAGTTTCGTCTGAAATAATTAATTCAACATCATAATCACTCGATTTTCTTCTATTTTGCCTAACAAAAGGTTTATACAACAATTTATTTTGAGAAATTTTTGATTCTAAAAAATCAAGTAGATTTTTTAAAGATTTTTCTAGATAATCTGAATCTTTTTCTAAATCTACTTCATGAGAAGAATCAATATACACAAGAGTTTTATTAGGTGCAGGTGTTATAATATCATAAATCATTGGTCCCATATTGTAAGCATCTAGAATGTTTACTAAACAACTCTTCTCTCCAAGTTCTAAGATAATCTGCATAATATTATTTTTTTTTGGTGTCATACTTTATCTCCTAATTTTAATTTTCATAGTCAATATAAACTTAAAGAGATTTGAATATTTAATAAACAAACTCTTATTTATAAGATATAAAAAATAATAAATCAGGCAATTTTTTCAAGAACTTTAATCATTCTATAATGCTTATACAAAAGTCATTTAATTCTATCTTAAAAAGAGAATAAAGAACTTCAGACCATAGTTTTATAAAACCTCTATCATTTTTTTTATTAACTCATTTAAATCTTGACTCTTGCGACATAGAGCTTGAGGATGATAAGTCCATAAAATTTTTGTATTTGAATATTTTAATTTGTATACACATAATAAATTTGCAATTGACTCTTCTTCAACAAATTCTGCTCCAAGTCCATCCAAATACCAATTTTCAACATATTTCCAACATAAAATAACAACATAATCAGGCTTAAATGTATTTATAACATTTTTAAGTTTAGAAATATTTTTGGATCCTTCTAATAATTCTGAATATGCATATTTATCAAAACTGTTACAAAAATCTTCACCATATTTTCTTATTGTTGTAGGAATTTCTAAGGAATAAATATTTCCCCATCCTAGTTGATTCAATATATTTTTCTGATGATTAGATAACTTTTGAAAACTATCATATTTTTCCCCATTTAAAGCCAAGTGCAATTTGCTGACAAAATTCCAAAAAGTATATGGATTATTGCATTTTAGTATTTCATCTATTGATTGAGGCCAATAATTATTTTTTTTTAAGTAATCTTTTTCTGATACTTTATATAAGTTTTCAAAACCAAGCCATTCATAAGTATCCTGTCCGATATAAAATATCTTGATATTGGAATCGTAATAATTATCAAAAACATGAGGTATAAATAATCCGCTTAAATCAGATTTTCTTTCTAACCAAATGTTTTTATAGATATTTTCAGTTTGGCTTTTAAAATCTTTAATTAAAGGAATATATATTTTTTCTTGATTAGAATCAATTTTCATATTTCATACCTCTGTATCAAAATACTAAAACATGAAATTGTAATCAAGTAAAATTCTACCTTGCAAATTTTTCAAATCAGCATTATTATAATGGCTATTAAGTTAATGGTGATTATAATATGAAAAGATTTTATGACCGAAAAAAAGAACTTGAATCGCTTGAACAAATTGAAAAAAATTCTTTTACAAACGCAAATTTCACTTTAATAACTGGGCGAAGAAGAATTGGTAAAACAACGTTGCTCAAAAAATTTATTGAGGGCAAAAAAAGTTGTTATTTGTTTACAACACGTTGCTCCGAAACGCTTTTATGTCAACAGTGGCAAAAACAACTTGAAGAATCGATTGGGTTAAAAATATTCGGAAATATTACAAAACTTTCCGTGCTCTTTGAACAGGTAATGCAGTTTTCAAAACAGCAGCATTTTATTTTGATTATTGACGAATTTCAGGATTTACAAACAATAAATTCTGCCTTTTTTAGTGAAATGCAAAATATTTGGGACGCGAACAAAAATAACTCTAAAATCAACTTTATTGTATGTGGTTCAGTTTATTCAATGATGATAAAGATTTTTGAAGATTCGAAAGAGCCTTTGTTCGGACGTGCGACTGCAAAAATCAATTTAATGCCATTTGCACCTTCTATATGCAAAGAAATTTTAAAGGATTTTAATCCAGCTTTCACAAATGAAGATTTGCTATGCCTTTATATGCTTAGTGGCGGAGTTGCAAAATACATTTTTTTGCTCATGGAATCTGGTTGCACAACAAAAAATCAGATGATTGACTTTGTAACAGGAATCACTTCTCCGTTCTTAATCGATGGCAAAGATGTTTTGGTAAGCGAAATGGGAAAAGATTACGGAATTTATTTTTCCATACTGTCACTAATTTCAAAAGGAATGACAACTCAAAGTGAAATTGATTCTATAATTCAAAAGAATACTGGAACATATCTTTCAAATCTTTATAAAGTTTACAATGTGATAAAACCTATAAGACCTCTTTATTCAAAAGCCGAAAGTAGAAATGTTCGCTGGCAAATTACGGATTGTTATCTGCGGTTTTATTTTTGGTTCATTTATTCCAACCAGAATTTAATTGAACTTGGGCAATACGATTTATTGAAAACTTTAATCTTGCGGGATTATGAAACTTTTACCGGCAAAACCCTTGAGCAATATTTGACAGAAAAAATAAAAGAAGAAACGCAATTGACTTTGCTTGGTGGCTGGTGGGATAAAAAATCTCAAAACGAAATTGACATCATTGCCATAAACGGTTTTTCAAAAATATGTAACATTTACGAAGTTAAACGTAAAGCCGAAAAAATAAATCTTAAACTGCTTGAAGAAAAAGCAAATGTATTCAAGAAAAATATTCCTGGCTTTTCTATAAATCTTAGTGGCTTAAGCATTGACGATATGTGATTTTCGCTTTTTGTGTTAAAATAATTTTATGGCACAGGAAAAAAGACATATCGTTTCGCATTTGATGCTGGAACGGCTGGTGGGAATCCATAAAAAAATAAAATCCGGATCTTACCCGAATACAAAACAGCTTGCAGAAGAATTTAATAGCGGAAAAGGAATTGCAACAATCAGCCGCGATATTGAATTTTTGCGCGACCGCTTTGGCGCTCCAATTGAATACGACTACGAACATCGCGGCTATTTTTATACTTCGGACTTTGAAATGCCCTTGAACGCAATTTCGCCGGATGCGATGATTTCGTTGTTTGCGGCAAAAATTATGCTTTCCCATTTTAAGGATTCCCCTTTGTACAGCGAAATTTGCAGCGCAATAAACTTACTAGCGAACTCCGGCCATGAAGAAAATGACGAGCTTTTAAAAAGAATTGCGCTTTCTCCAAATCCCCTGCCAATCAATATAATAGAAGAAAATGTGTGGAAAACGATTTTGCACTCCCTGCGGAATAACTTAAAAATTGAATTTGACTACATCGGCCTGTGGAATCCAAAAAACACGCATAGAAAAGTTCATCCGTACCAGCTTGTAATGGACAACGGAAACTATTTTTTGTACGGTTTTTCAGAAGAGCGAAATGAAAACAGGCTTTTTTCGCTTTCAAGAATAAAAAATCCAAAAGCAACAGAAGAAAATTTTTCGCTTCCAAAAGATTTTGAGTTTGAAAAACACTGCGGCGGCGGCAAATTCGGCTCTTTTTCTTATAACGAATCTGAGCATTACAAAATTGAATTTTACGAGAACGCCCGGCAAATGCTAAAAGATTTTGTCTGGGCAGAAGACCAGAAAATTTCTGATGATGAAACAAGAAATTGCACAACAATTGAATTTTCTTCAACTCAATATCTTAAAATTGAAGAATGGATTTTGTCTCAAGGTTGCTATGCAAAACCGCTTGAACCAGAATGGCTTGTAAACGAATGGAAAGCCCACATCAAAGGAATGATGGCTTTGGCGGAAATAAAATAGGCTCAATTCTTCCCCACCTCACCAAGATTTGTTTCAATCCGGATTTCAAAATATGGGCTGAAGTTTCTTAACTTCATTTTTAGGACTTCTTTTCTTGTTAAATCGCAGTGAGTGTAAAGTCCATGCATTGAAAAACACAAGTGAATTTTGTTGAACGGCTCTTTTCGAAAAAATAGCGGATCTGCCCATTGCGGAACTTCTCCGTCTAAATAATTTTCCTCATTGTCGGCTGAAAGTCCATTCATTGTCATAAGGTTATGAAAAGTGTAAGCAAGCAACGAATCTTCTTTTGTAACAATTCCAAACGGATGATGAAAATTACAGTCGAGCGTTTTTTCTATCTCACTTTTGTCAAAAATTGAATATCCGTTTTTTACAAGCTGCTCAAAGTCTTTTTTGATTTTTTTAGAAGTTAAATTTATGCTAAGTTCGTATTCAAGCATTTTTTTTGCAAGCTTCAGAAGTTTTCGTTTTTCAAACCAGAAGAAATTTTGTCTTTCCGGATGTTTTTTCATTTTTTCAAAGTATTCTTTGTTCATCCTAAAGTCTTTGCGCTCTTTTTCTGTGAATTTTCTGTGCAACTTGAATTTTCCAATAGTGATTTTTATGCAGTGATAAAAATCTTCTGGCTTTGCATTTTTAAAAATTTCATAAGGAATTTTGTAGTTCGCCCAATATGGCTTTTCATCTTCTTCCTTTTCAGGATGAAGGAAACCGTAAGTTACGCGGCAAATGTAATCCATAGGAATTGAAAGTTCATCCTTGCTGTAGTTTTTCCACAAATCAAGAGCCTTTAGTTTGTTCGGCAGTTTTTTCCCATATTCAAACACGAGTTTCCATTCTGATTCGGCTTCAAAATACTCATCAACTCCGGAAATGTTGTCTTCTTCGTCAACGCCAAATCCGATGTCGCCAGTTATTTTATATCCTTTGTAGTAAGTTTTTCCGCTTTTTATCAATAAATCCAGCTGTTCTTTTATTTCTGCCATCTGGTCATAAAGAAGAAACATCAGCTCGTAGATTCTAGCGTTGATTCTGCTTAGATTCTTCATTGTTTTGTTGTTTTCCATGTTTTGCCTAATTATAAAAGTCCCGGTGAGCTTGAGAAATATCTTTATTATTTTTTATCCATTTTTTTGCCTTGTAGTAAAACTGTGGATTGCTTTCGCATTTTTCCCACTCTCTTTTAGGCTGACTTGCGGCTTTTTTCATCCAATAAGCACCTTTTTCAACATTGTCAGATTCCAAGAATTTTTTGGCATAATAGAATTGAGCATTTGGACAGCCGTTTTTTGCCGATAATTCAAGTTCCTTTGTTCCGTCAGTTTTCCAACCGCAATATTCTTTGTAAAAATGAATTTGATAAATCCAATACTGAGCGATTGCGTAATTTTGAGCGGCGGCTCTTTTAAACCAGTTTAATGCTTTATTGAAAACAAGTTTGTCATTAAGAACAGCATAGTTTTTATCAACATCAACATAATAACCGCTACCTTGACAGTAACGAAATCTTCCCATAATAACATACGCACGCGGATTTTTTTTCTTAATTCCTTTTTTTAGCCATTTTTTGGGAATTTTCATAGTTCTACAAAAAAAATTTTCTAGATAAATTTGGGCAATATCAAGTTGTGCAGAAACAATTCCCATTTTTGCAAAAGGATAAAGCAAAATAATTTTAACCAAAGGAAAAAACGTATCCGTAAAGAAATAAGAAATATTGCTCGCTATTCTTTGAAAAAACTCTTTTAAAATGTAAATCATAAACACCTCTTAAAATTTTAAAGGTTGAACTGTTGTATTTATAAAAATATACATTCCCTAGTCTTTCATTTGCTGATAGAGTTAAAAGAATAAACAAAAAGCGTAAGCGAATTTACAATTTGTGAAAATTCTGTGGGCGATGACCTACTTTCCTTTCAAACGATTTTCTTTTCAATAAGAGAAATCATTTCTGTTCTAAAACTAGAATTTTATCTACCAAATTTATCTCTTCTGCCGACAAATCAGAATTCTTAAAGTTTGGATTAATTTTGTACCAATTGAAATCTTTAAATATATTTCTTAAGTCATCAGACTTAAAGGCATAACCGTGTTTTGCAAAAACAAGATTTCTAATAAGCCTAAGGTCTTTTTTATTCAAATTTGAAACATTAATATTTGGATAGTTTTTATCATTCCAGTAAAAAAGAGGAATTTCAAGCAACAAATCATCAGAATCTTCATACCACATTCTGTATTCTGTTGGTTTTTCTTTGTAGATTCGCGCGGCAATACCTTCAATTTTTAGGACACAAAGTCCCATGTCGCCATACAGCCAGATAGAACAGTTTGTGCCATGACAATAACTAGAATCCTTAAACCAGCGGAATTCTTTATCATAAATTGTTATTCTGTCATTTTGTATTTTTATCTCTGAGTTTTGCAAAACATCCTCAAAGATTACTGGGAGAACGTATCTATTAAAAGCCTCATAACCTTTATGGTCTGACTCGTTCCCAATCTTTATATAATCAGAGCCTTTTTCATCGGTAAGAAAATAATCATTATCTTTTTTGAAAAAATTCCATTTATCAATTTCTTTTGCATCAATTGCATAACCATCATGAAACCACAAATCTGAATAACATATTTCATTGTTCAACATAAGAATGTCATAATTTCCGGCACTGTGACTTTTTGACATAGCTTCTTCATAAGAATGAGTGTTCTTCAAAATATTATCAAATAAAACAGAAACATAAGTTCCCGTAAAATTTTCAGGAATTTCTCGAGTTATCTTAAATTCATCGGAAAACACCGAGCTGATAACAAAAAAAGCAAAAACACTTATAAAAAGTTTTTTCATATTCTTCTCCAATTTTATTTTTTATATTACACATACATAATACTAAATACTTTCTTGAGTTTCTACCTATCGCTTCCACTTTCCCGTTTTGTATTCCGCGAACGAAATTACAAAGTTCATGAACCAGCCCATCGGAACAGAATACCAGACCCATTCAATTCCAAACCGGGGAGCGCAGACAATTGAAACAACAACACGGATTGAAAGATTGATTAAATTCGCAAGCGTAAAAACTTTCATATCGCTAGCACCGCGCAAAAGTCCGTCGCAGGCCATCTTGAATCCTATCCAGCAGTAAAAAAATCCTTCAAAACGAAGAGCAGCTTGCCCTGTCCGCAAGGCGGTCTCGCTTCCGCCTGTTCCGATAAAAAGAGAAATAAGCGGACGGTAAAAAATCTCAATGCACACGCAAAGTGCAACCGCAAAAAACGCGACCATAAGATTTGCCGCGTGGTAGCCTTTTACAACGCGTTCCGGTTTTCCCGCGCCGATGTTTTGCGCAGTGTATGAGGACATTGAGTTGTTGAGCGCCGCCATTGGTACAATCGCAATCGATGCAATCCGGCTGAACGCAGAATATCCGGCAAGAGCTTCCGAGCCAAAACTGTTCACTACGGACTGAACCAGCATCATTCCAATAGAAACGGTGGACTGCTGCAATATAGAAGGAATTGCAATTTTCGCCATTGAAGCAAGCTCTCGGCCGTCAAAAAATCTGAAATTTCTGCTAAAAGAATTTCCGCAGCAAACAGAATTTTCATCCGCCGCAACGCCATCATCCGAATCCTTGAATCTTCCGAGCGTATTCATAAAAACCGCAAACGACAAAACGCACGAAAGTCCCTGAGCAATCAGCGTAGCCCAAGCAGCTCCAGCAACGCCGGTCTTAAAAACCGCGACAAACACAAAATCCAGCGCAACATTCAGCACAGAAGAAAAAATCAGAAAAACAAGCGGAATCCTAGACTTTCCAAGCGCATTGAACATCGAAGAAATCACGTTGTACATGAACAAAAACGGCAGCCCTAGAAAATAAATGCGCAGATATACAAGCGCCATATCCAAAGCGTCAGAAGGAGTTTTCAGGGCAACAAGAAGCGGCCGGTTTATTACAATTCCCAACGCGCCAAGAAAAACGCTGATTCCCAGAAATGTCAAAAACGCAGTGCTGACCGCCGTCTTCATTGCAGAAAAATTGCGCGCGCCAAAATATTTGCTCACAATCACCGAAGAGCCAACTCCGCCGCCAATCGCCACGCAAATAAAAACAACCGTAAGCGAATACGAAGCCCCAACCGCCGCCAGAGCCTGCTCGCCCACAAAACGCCCCACGACCGCCGAATCAACCATCGTGTAAAGCTGCTGAAACAAATTGCCAATAATAATCGGAAGAGAAAAAACAAAAAGCGCATAAAACGCCGGCTTTGAAGTAAGATAATCGCTTTTCATACCAAAATCATAGCAGAAAAGAAAAAAAGTGTCGAACGAGAAAAGACCAAGTTTTTAGCCAGCAAAATTACCTAAAAACTTTTACACTGCCCTGCTTTTATGGCATGCAAAATAAATCACCTGGTTTTCCTTTGAAATTTCTTTTACAAGCTGCAGCGCATTTGGGATTTTTTCGTCATCAAGATTTACAAACGGATCATCCAAAATGATTGGCGGTCTGATATTTTTAAAGAGCGAATCCACAAGAGCCATCCGCGAACAAAAGTTCACCATGTCCTTATAGCCGTCGCTAAGAAAATTGCTTTTGTGCGTCTTGCCGTTGTCATCAACCGAAACCTCCAAATCAGTGTTTATAATCAAGTTTACGGAAGAGCCGAGCATTTTTACATATTTTTCAAACCCTTTCTTCATCGGATCGCTGTAATTTGAGTCAAGATTTTCCTTGGCTTTCTGAAGCAGCACCAGGGTCTTTGAAAAAATCTCGTATTCGTCGGATTTCTCGCGCTTTTCAATTGAAAGCTGCTCGATTTCTGTCTCGATGTCAACTTTTTTTTCTGTAACGGCAAGATTGTCGCTGATTATTTTTTGACAGTCGGAAAGAGACTTGTTTTTGGAAGAAATTTTTTCCCCGATGTCCGACAATTCATCTTGCAGAACATCAACCGATTTTTCCGGCTTTTTAAGGTTTTCAAAAGACTCAATATTGTTGTTTGGATCGGCTTCAAAAAGTTCAATTTTCTTTTTTTCAGAAAGAATTTGGTTTTCAATGTTTTTGATTTCCGTAAGTTTATTGTGAATCTGCAGAGCCTGATTTGCATAGCTCAAAGTTTTTTCAGTCCTGTACTGGGCAAAAATCGTGTCAAGTTTGGCTTTTTCTTCCTGCTGAATTCTTAGATTTTCAGAATCCGCGTCAATCTTTTTCTTAAGGGAATCAAGTTTTGCAAGTTTTTCATTCAAAATCTGGATGTCTGCAGGCACAGAAGAAATATTTTCCATTTTGCAGTAGCGTTTTGTAAAAGCTTTGATTTTGTTTTCGTATTCTTCCGGTGTGATTTTTTGCGTGTTCAGCCAATTTTTGTATTCATTTTCTTTTTGCAGAAGCCGTGAATAATCGCTGAACTCCGTGCTGATTTTTGTAAGCGCGCCAATCTCAGATTTTTCCTCTGAGGAATATTTTCTGATGAAATTCTTGTAGGCGGCTTCCAGATTTTCCGCGTGGCTCTGCTTTTCCGCAATTTCTTTTTTAAGATTAGAAATTTTCTGCTCAAATTCTGAAAAATTCTGTTTTTTTTCTTTTGTGGCAATCGCCAGAATCATAAAAAGCATAAAAACTGCAAGTCCGGCAAGCCCAAGAATCATATTGTTCAAGACGAAGCCAAAAATTCCAGCCGCCGCGCCCAAAATTCCAAGCACAATAAACACAATTCTTTTTGGCGCTTTCTGTTTTTGCTGCAAAAGTGAGTTCAAGTTGTTTTCGTCCACAAAAAGTTCATTTTTAAGCTCGTTGATTTTATTTTTTTCTTCCTGCACTTTTGAAATATCAGAAATGCAGGAATTGATTTTTTCCTCTGAAACGTCAGAATTTCCGTATTTTTTCTTCAATGAATTAAGTTCCGCAGCTTCCTGTTCCGTAAGCTTTTTTGAGTTTTCCGACTGCTTGAAATTTTTATATTCATTGTCAGTTTTTAGACATTCCTCAATCTGAGATTTTGAAGGAATATCGCCGGCAAAATAATTTTTCAAGTCCACATAAGAATCTTTTTCACTTTGAGTTGCCGATTGGTTCTTGATGTTTGATTCGACTGTTGTAAAGTTGTTGGAAATTGAATCGATTTTTCTTACAGTTTCTTCAGTTGGAATTTGCCCGTTAAAAAATTCGCAAAGTGATTTTTTTTCATCTTCTGATTTTTTTAGGTCATTTTTCAGCTGCTCATATCTTGTTTTGCCTTCAAATTTTGCGCAGACAGAAATTTGAGATGCAACAGATTCTTGCTGTTTTTTCAGCTCCAGAATTTCTTTTTGAATCTCAGAGACTTTTTTTTCATAAGCTGCGTTTTCTTTTAATTTTGAATCAATTTCTTCTATATAGTATCTATCTTTGTCAATTTTCTGCTGTATAGCCGGGATTTCGCCCGTGCCCTTGTTTCTTCCCTGCAGCTCCTTAGCTTTTTTTTCAAGAGTTTCAGCCGCTTCCTCAAAATTTGAAATATCACCGCTTTCAACAAGATTGTTAAGCTTTGCGGTAATGTCTGCCGAGCCGACAGGAGAATCTTTCAACGTTACAAAAACGCTTCTCGCATAAGAATCCCGGTTGATTCCAAAAATTTCTGTTCCCAAATCTTCCGTAAAATCAGAGGAAGGTTTATTCGTCTTTAAATCGCGCAGTTCAAATGTGTCCTCATTTTTTTTGAGTCCAAAAGTTCTGCTCAAAAGATATTCCTTACCGTTGTGGCTAAAAATCATACTTCCGCCGTAAATGCCGCCCTGCCACGGAAAATATTTAAGTTTTTCGTTTTTTTCAACGTCTTTTGAGCTGGTATATTCCATTCCGTAAAACATTGCTTTTATAAAAACTGAAAGAGTCGTTTTTCCCCAGCCGTTTTCATAGACAAAAGAATTTACGCCTTTTTTCAAATCTATATCAACATTGTGGAATTTTCCAAAATTATTTATGTGAATTTTTACGATTTCCATTACTATAATCTCCCCGCCAACGCTTTTATGCCGGTCATAATTATTTTGATTTTTTGCTCTTCAGAAAGATTCTGCTGATTTTTTACAAGACGGATAAATTCTCCTTTTAGGGAAATATCCTTTTCATACTTTGTGTAGTCAATTTTTGTTTCAGTCTTGTCTTTTACACGGATGTAAAAATAATCCGAAGCTAGTGCTGACTGGTAAGAGTCCGGTTCAATTTCCGTTTCTTCTGAAAGTTCGCCTGTCAAATCAATCTGAACAATATCCTTAGAAGGAATTCCTGCTAGCGAATCTGTTATTTTTTTCATGATTTCTGAAAAATCCAGCGCACCATAAAGTTTTACAGGAATTTCGTGAATGACACGGCTTGAAAAAGGAACAAATTCCGCCTCAACTTTATTATTTTCAATATTTAAAAGTACAAAACCTTTTTTTCCACATTCGTCAAAACCGCGCCCTTCAAGGCAACCCGAATAGCACCACGAGCAGCGCCCATCAAGTTTTTCGATTTTAAAATCATGGATGTGCCCCAACGCAATGTAGTCAATGTTTTTATTCGTCAGTTTTGGCAAAGAAATTGCCGGAGCACCATCTTTTGTCTTGTATTCAGTAATTTGACCGTGAAGAACAACAATGTTCACGCGCGCCGGGTCGGGATTCAGCTCGCTGTAGGACGCCACAGGAATTGAAGAAGAAAATTCGCGCCCATAAATATCAATATTCTCGCAGGAATATTTTGTCCACTTTGATTTTGAAAAACGCTTTAGGTTCGGAATTGACTTTTCCTCAAAAAAATCAACGTCCTCGTCATGGTTTCCGCGAAGATATAAAAAACTAATCTCAGGATTTTGCTCGATTATATAACCAATCCGCTGTTTTATTTTTTTCTGCTGGTTTTCTTTTGTATCAAACAAGTCACCGGCAATAATAACCGCCTTTACGCCATTTTTCTTTGCAAAAGCCACCATTCTTGCAAAAGAATCAACAATCTCATTCCGCCGAAGCTCCGCCTGCTCCTTGGAAAAATGCGTTCCCATTCTGGAATCCGCATGAATGTCCGCGCAATGTATAATCTTCATCAGCTGGGAACTCCTTTTTTTGATTTTGAACAAAATCCTTTTTTATTTTGTAACAGATTTACGATTTTTTCAATAAAGATAAGAGTTCTTTAATTCTTTTTGTAAAAATGTGCCCGGTTCCCACACAACGAATTATGAAAGAACCGGGCAAAATTTAAGTTTTCTACAGCAACGCTATTCTTTTATTTTTACAATGTTACTGACGGACTCCAAAAATTCCTTGCGGGTAACGCTTGCAGAAATGTAGTTTGTTTTTATTACGATTCTGTACTCCTTTGAAGAATTCAAGGTTTGCGGCACAAAGAAATTCAGTTCAGCAGGCTTGTTGCGGAATACTTTTGAATCGTCAACTCTTGTCCAGGCAGAAGAATCTTCCAAGTCTCCATCTGAGTCAACAGCCGCAAAGTAGATTCCGCTTTCCTCGCTGCCAAGCTTAAGGTTCGCACCAGTTATTTTTGCAGGTGCGCCTGATGAAAGAACATTCTCTTCTTCTGAACTGATGTCAGCTACAGAGTCAATTTCTGGCGACTTGTCATTGTAAACAATTTTGTCAATGCTGAGATTCTGCAAAGAAGAATTTGTAAGCTTTGTAGGAGAAAATCTTACCTTGAACTTTCCGTTTTGTGGAACTTCAGTTTTTGACTTTGCAGAAACATTCATTGCAATGTACATAGTTCCAAGATCAAGAATGTTCACGGCTTTTCCTTGTTCAAGAAACTTTAATATTTTCTTCTGCATAAGAATTGCGCAGTACTGCAAAATGAACGGATCTATTCCTTTGTTTTCTTCCGCGATTTCTGAAAGAATGTTTCTAAAGCTTGCCTTGTTGCGCGTTACAGTAGCGTAATAAGTTCCATCTTTTCTTAATTTGTTTTCTTTTAATGTAATACTCACTAATGATGAGCTGTTTTCCAATGTGGAAATGTGTTCCATATATATCCTTCTTCAGCTTATGGCGTGAAGAGCCTTTTAAATTTTGCCATGCGGCAATGTTTTAGTCGGTAATTTTACTCATCTAGTTTTACCGGCACGCTGTTCTGACTCTTGCAAAAAGACAGAATAAAAAGTAGGATATACAAAGTTATTTTTGAGTTAGGCATATCCTGGCTTAATTCTGCAAAGCTTGAATCTATTGGCGTAGGTTCAAGTTTTTTTTTGCAAGAGCATCGGCAATTCCGTTGTGCATCCGCTTCCTCCTATATTTCTTCTTCATTTTAGACCGCCTCCAGATAGCTCTGAGTTGAAGCAGGAATTTTTGAATTCTCTTCTTTTATCAAATCCAAGAACTGCTTTCCAACTTTTTTTATCAGAATGCAAAGAAGCGAAAGAACAGGTTTTAGCACATACTCGTCCAAAACTTCCTCCTGCGTTCTGCCCTTTGTAATTTCTTCCGGAGAGAACAAAAGCCGCATTATTGAATCAGTCTGGAATTCATGCTCCTGAATCTGCTCCGACTTGATTTTTGAAAGCTCCTTTTTGAATTCCGCGCACTCAAAAATTCTTATGAACCTTAAGATAATCGACTGGATACAGTGCACTACCTCATGCGCAATCGTAATCACATCGATATAGCTTCCATTCTGCGCGCCTTCATAGACATCGCTTCTGATGACAATCATGTTTTGAGCCACATTGTAAAAAGCTGCAACATCTTTTCCGTGCTTCCAGGAATCTTCAGGTTCAATAAGATAATTGAAACTCCTGTCAAAACGGGGAATTATATTTTCCATTACAAAGAGCGGTTCGAATTTCTGGTTTGTGGTAGCCGTGCAAAGCAAGTGGCTCCAGAACGAAGCGATTTTAATCTCGTTTTCAGAAAGAACCAGAGTTTCTGAAAATTTTACATCTTTTAATTGTGTTTCATACTGCACCACTTCCATTTTTCTCTCCCGAAGATTCCGCCTGAAACTTTTCAAGCAGTTCTTTCATCAGTTTAACCTGCTGTTCTGTAAGCTTTGAAAAATCCTTGGCAAACATTACAGCTGTCTCAAGATATTCGCTTGAATCTTTCTGCTCGCCAAGAGGAACATTCACACTGCCCTTTGACTGCGCCTGCGCTTCTTCAAGCTCCAGTTTTTCTGCCTCTGAAAGACCGTATTCCTTTGTAATTTTTTCAACAAAAGAATCAGGAATCTCGCGCAGACCATTTTCAATTGAAGAAAGGTAAGCCGAGCTTACATCAAGCCGCTTTGCCATATCACCAAGAATTTCCGAAGAATCAATTCTTCTTTTCCTCAAAATTTTTCCAAATGCCGTTACTCCCATAAATGTACCTCTCGTTTTAAGGCTTAAAAGAATCTTTTTTTGATTCTTTATGTTTTAGCATCTGAGTAAAATATATACATATTTTATAAATAAATCAAGTATTTTATAAAATATTTTTTACAAATTTGTAAATATTATTAAAGATAAAATTCTTTCACTACAGACTGACTGTATAGCAAGCCCAGAAAAACTGTAGTGCTTACACAACTTGTCTGGGGCATAAGCACAATCAAACTGGGACGCTTATACAGCTTGACTGTGGCGTAGGCACAATCAGATTGGGGCGGCTATACAGCCAAACTGGGCAATATGTACAGATTGTGCGGAATATGGAAAAATCTACGATAAGCTTGTCCGCCAAGTCGCGGGTGGTACATTCAATCTGATATTCAAAATCGGTCATTGAGGGCTATTATAGCACTGGAATGAGGAAGATTTTATTTAGGAGACAATGTCTCAGCGATTTTCTTCAATCACCGCCGCAAGCTGCTCAATCAGCTCGTTGTCTTTTTTTGTGGCATGTTCCATGACTGTTTTTGTGTCAAGAAGGATTCCGTGGATTTTGTGCCATGATTTTTCAGCCCTGTCCGAGCGGTGAATGTAATCCGCGCTCGCATAACCGATGTTTTTGATTTTTTCAGTGCAGGCAGGCATTATAAACGCGTTGAAAACCGAATTCTCAGTCCTGTTCCGTTTTATTTTTTCCGGAATTGAATCATTTTTTTCTATATACTCCGAATATGCGAACTGCTTTACAATGCTTGCGCTGTCCGGAAGATGATTTTTTACTTTGGTTGCTCCGTAGCGGTAATATTTTGAGTCAAGCACAAAAATTTTCTGCCCTACTTTTTCTCGGTTTGTAATCATTATTGTATCAGGACGGAGGGAGTTGCGCTTTTCATCCGTTCTAAAGTCAAAACGCTCTTCTCCGCCCTTTCCGTTTTTCAGCTTCCAATAAACTTTGGGATAAAAATCTTCCTTGTCCGTCTCGCCGAAAATGCGGTCAACAAGTTTCTCCCAGATGACATGGAAATTTTGAGTTCCGTAAATGAATTCCTTATTCTCAGAATTTTCATTAAGAAAATTCAGCACATCCAGCATATTCTTAAAAAGAAGCAGATTGTTCTCGTTGAAAGTCTGCGCCATCGCCTTTTTTATCGTGGCGACAAAAAGATTTTTGTTCAGCTTTAGCTCCGATTTTTCGGGCAAAAAACTGGAAAAAAGAAATCCTAGCTTTGAAAAACATTCGTGGACGCAAAATTTATGGATTTGGGAAATAAGCTCCGCATGGCTGTAATTTGTCTTTTGAGCTATAAAATCAAAATAAAACGGCTGAAAATCAATAAACTGCGGCTTGACACTTTTTATTGTGCGGCTCCAGCTCACTTTTCCGCCCGGAGTTTTTGAATACAGCGTTTCTTTCTGGACATAATAGCCGTTCGACAAAAAATCGCGGATTATAAAAAGATACGCATGAACAGGAAATGCCACATTTCGATTTTTTGCAAGCAACGGAGAGGAAGAAAGATTGTCCTCCTTTTCCCCGAATGTCCGCAGGATTTGAATAAGATTCAAAATGTTTCTTCGGACTTCTTTTTCTATATCGGCAGAAGGATTGTTTGCCCCGGCAGGATTCCGATAACCAACAGGAAAATAAACCTTAAGTTTTCCTTCAGAATATTTTAGTCCGACAAATTTTTCAGAAAGACTTTCGGCATCGTTTTTATCCTCGCCAAAATAAACGCAGCAGGAGGAAAGGGAATTTTTTGATTTCATTTCAATATTCTTCTTCATTTTATTTCAGGGCGTTTCCCTTCGTTTCGTTTCACTGCACTTCGGGTCGCTATGTCCGCACTTCCGCTGCCGCTCCATTCGTTGCGGTAAACTGCAACGAACGCCTTCGGCGGTGCTACCAGCGCTAACGCAAGCCATATCAGTTTTACGCTTCAGGCGATTCTGATTTCTCAGCAGAAAAATCAACATTCTTGAAAATTCCGAAGTTCGACTCGCCCATTTTTACTTTTTCGAGCAGAGATTCAAAATTATCAGCGTCTTCAAAAACATCTTCACGGCTGAATTTGAACGCATCGTCCCAGAGATATTTCAGGATTTTGTTTTTAAATGATTTCTCTTCAATAATATATTTTCCGTTTATGTCATTTTTATCATCAGGAACAGCCTTAACAAACCAGCAGCCGAGCCGCTTGTCTATCATGCTTGAAAAATTATTTTCTCTTGAAAACTGCGAGATTTTCTCATTGATTGTTTTATGGAAAGTTTCCCAAGTAATTTTAGAACCTTCAATTAGTGCCGTTTTCTGCCGGTCAATATTTTTTTGCTCTTCTTCAGTTTTTGCTTTTTCAGAATCCTCACCAAATTCGTTTTTTACCAGAACCATATCCCATCGGCGTTGAAAAGCATTGTCCAATATAAAAACATTCTGGTCGCTCGTGTTCATTGTGGCAAGAATTGAAAGATTCGGAGGAAGGCGGATACCGATGTTCAGTTTATATTTTTTAAAATTTTCTTCTGCAATAAAAGGCTCAAAAATGCACTTGTCTTTATCATTTTTATATTTATCATAAGCTGCAAAAATTTCATTGTTTATATTGTCATTAGTTACTGGATAACTGCTCCAATTCTTTTGATAAGAAACCTCGTTTGACATTTCAACTTCATCTTTATCTAGCCTATCTAAAAGCTGGAAAAGTTCACCGAATATAGCAGCAGCATTTCCACGGTTAATCTCTTCTATTATTAATGCATACGGTGTATTTTTGTGGGTATAAGCTTTTGCAAGAATCTGTGTAAAAGGACCTGCCACAAATGAATAAGAAATTTTTTCTCCATTATCCATTGATTGCGGAAGAATTTGTCCAATAAAGTCGGCATTTGTATATTCAGGATGAAACACAACACGTTTAGTGCAGTCAGCTTCCATGGTTTTAGTTATTCCGAGTTTTCTAAGTTCATTCTCGATAGAATAACTTTTTCCACAGCCGGGAACTCCGTAATAAATGGTTTGGACAGGTTCTAAATTATTTATGTCGTTTTTTTGTATATTTGATTCTTCAATGATTATACTAGTATGCCTTTCATTGCTATTAATATCAGTATAAAATTGATTAAAAGCATTATATTGTGAATCAGTTTTTTTTATTAATTCAACTTGATAAGTAGTTGAATTCTTTTTAGAAATAATAACTAAATCACCAATATCATATCCCCCTTCATCAGCTAACAACTGTTTAAAATCTTTCCCCATTCTAGGATCATAGTCAACTGACTGCATTTCAATATTGTAATTCTTTCCAGGAACATTTTTTCTTGTAAAGATAAGATTTTTTTCATTACCAAAAAAACTTTTAAAAATTGGAAGCCCAACATTTATTTCTTTTTCCAAATCATGAGAACTTGCAATTTTTCTTATATAGATATAATTTGGTCTCTGTTTTGACATCATTTTCTCCTACTCTTATATTCATTTATCAAAAACTCACCCCACTGCTCTGCAATTGCTTTTGCAAAACCTGGGAATGTTTTACTCCTTAGATTTCTGCGTTCTTCTGGTGTTTTCGCTTTTGTTAGAGCATCTGAATACCATTTTGGTAATCTTTTCCCACTAGAAAGAGTTATCCATTCGCCTTTTCCAACCATTTTTGTTGGCTTTAATAGCGGAAGATTTTTTAGCCAAAGACAAGTTGTCTTCGATGCTTCATCGCCAAAAAAGTATGGCTGAACAATCTGTTCTGGCTTTCGCCATTGTGTATTCATAATTCCAATTGGATTTTCAATTGCGATATGTTCAATTGAAGTTTCAGCAAGAGAAATAAAAAAGTGTTTACCATCCTCTTGGTCTTTTCTTCTATTTGGAAAACGTGGATGAGGACGACGTTGAGCAAAAGGCAAATTTTTATCATCAGGATGATAAAACCAACGTGCTCCGCTTACAGCCAAAAATGTGCAAGGGGGATGAGCAACCATTAAATTCCATTCACCTTTTATATAGGCAGTTTCTCCATTTTGCAGTTTTCCGCCTTTATTTTTAATAATTTCAAAAACATCACAATTGAAGTGCCATTCAGGATGTCCACCACTACATTTCAACAAATCGCAACTATAAGCATTAAATCCGAGTCTTCTAAATTCTGTACAAACTCTTTGGCTTTCTTCGCACGCAACTAGAACATTCAAATTGTGCGCAAGATTTTTTTTATCTTGCGTCATTTTAAGTCCTCGTTATCTGCTATTACGTTATAAACAGCTTCTGCAATTCCTTTTGCAAATAGAACAGGAACTGCATTTCCAATCATTTTGTAGTTATATGAATTTGAAGATGGAAAACTGTAATCAATTGGAAAAGACTGCAATAAAGCCGCTTCTCGAACTGTTATAGTTCTAAGCTGCTTTATATCAGGATGAATAAACATGTAACCGTCTTTATAAAGATGGGCTACGATAGTTGGAGAAGGTTTATCCCACTCTAAATTTCTGTACTTAACATGATTAGAAGTATGACCAGTAATTTTTGTATAGAACGCTTTTTTCTCAGCCTGAGAATAAGCATTCATATCATTAGCTAGCCATTCTTTGAAAAGTCGTTGATCTCGTTCCCCATGATACCGAGGAATATGATTTGCAATTTTTTCGTCTGAACTCTGAAAATGCGAAACATGACATCTGCCAATCTTTTTGATTTTATTTATTGGATATGGATAAAGCGGAGGTAGAGAGCCAATTGCATCACGAACAGTTCGGTGATTTTTTGTGTTTTTTAACTTTGTTAGACTTTGATAGAAATTCTCGAGTTTATAATCTGAATCTATTCTTGTTCCAAAAATAATGATTCTGTTTCTTTTCTGAGGAACATTAAAATCTTCTGCGCAATAGATTGAGTTTTTTAATTTTGCAGGAGTCCGAATTTCATATCCGATAGCTTTAAATGCTTCATAAATTCGAATTCGAACTGGAATATCCCCAGGACAAGCTGTTAGAAGTCCTGGTACATTTTCAAAAACAAAAACTTTAGGTTTGAAAAAATCGACAACTTTTACAAAACTCTCAAAAAGAAAATTTCTATAGTCATCTTTCATTCCATTTGGCGACTGAGCTCGTCCCGCAATGGAATACGCCTGACATGGAGGCCCACCAATGATCAAATCAACAGGTTCATTACCAACTAATTCTTCAAGACCTTTTTCAACTATTTCAGGATGATTTTCTTTTTCATACAGGCTCTTTGACTCATCAGACCAATAGCCATGAATTAATTCATCAGTTTTCTGTATGTCAAATTTAATTACTCGCTTTTTCGCCTCTTCTTCTGAATGTCCCCATTTTTCAACAAGACGCTGTCTAAGCGTATTTATCATTGGAGATTCCCACTCAATGTGAGCTAAAGCGTTATATTTTTCTGTTTGAAGAAATCCCTCTGAAAGACCTCCACAACCAGCAAATAAATCTATGAAATTGAGTTTTCTATTAGCTTTCTGTCCCGAAAATCGTTCGTTTTTTGGGACAGGTCAGGACTGCTTTGGGTATGAAAAAAACTTGATAAATAGAATAGACAAAATTTTCTTCCGAATACCCGTTTTACAGCAAGGAAAAACAGAATCGGCTTGAACTTTCAATTCAGCACGCAAAAGAAGGAAAACTTACACTTTCCCTTAGAAAAATGTGATTGAAAATCTAAAAAAAACGCTGTACTATGGTTAAGAATAATCATTTTATGAAGGGGCTAAGATAAAAACAGCCGAAACTGGCGTCTGTTTTTATCTTTACAAGTTTGCGTTGCAAACTTCATTATCAACTGTTGTTTCTCACTTCGTTGTGAAACAACTTAAAAAGTCGAATCGGAAATTGATATTTCCTCATTGACTTTTTATGGGGGCATTTTATGGAAAGTTCAAATGTAATAAGACTGTATAGCGAAATAGAAATGCTCTCTTATTCCGACCGGATTTCGTTATTAAACAAGCTCCTGAGTTCAATTGGTTTTAATCGTTCCAAAAAAACAGAATCTTCCTCTGAGAATTTTGAAAAAGTTTTTGGTCTATGGAAAGATAGCGACATAAATATTGAAAATATCCGTCAGAAAGCATGGAGCCGGACATAATGCTGTATCTATGCGACACTTGTATTTTAATTGATTACCTTCGTGGAAAAGAAGAAGCAAGGAAACAGCTTTCTACTGATAGGACAAAAGGGCTTGGAATGTCTGCTATAACTTATATGGAACTTATGATTGGAGCAAGAAATAAAAATGAAGTTATAGCCATAAAAAAGGCTTTTGCTGATTTTGAAATAATAGAATTGACAGAAGCTATTTCTGTAAAAGCTAGGAATCTAATAGAAAAGTTTGCGAAAAGTCATGGACTTCTAATTCCCGATGCTTTGATTGCAGCAACAGCACTTGAATTTGAAATTCCGCTTTCAACCTTGAATATTTCAGATTTTAAATTTATTCCAAATCTAACATTGGTTTAAGGATTAAAAATGTCAGATACAGAAAATACATCTGTCCCAAAAAACGAACCTTTTTCGGGACAGAATTCATCGTGTTCCGAAAATTTCCAACATTCAAAAAAGCAGCTCAACACAGAAAATCTTCTTGAAAGTCTTAAATCCGGCTTTATTTCAAGCGGCATTTCTTCTGACAGCACGCTTTCACCTTCTCTTTTGGTGAATAATTCAAGCCAGCAGAAAAAAATTCTCTCTTCGATTTTGGACGAGCTTTCCACCTGCGAATCTTTTGACTTTTCAGTTGCGTTCATAAACGAAAGCGGGCTTGCCAGTATTCTTCAGACTTTGGAACAACTGAGTGAATACAATATTCCCGGAAGAATTCTTACGACAAATTATCTGAACTTCACATCTCCTGGCGCGCTCAGCAAATTGCTTGAATTTCCAAACATCGAGGTACGGGCTTTTACAAATGGCGGATTTCACCCCAAAGGCTATATTTTCAAACAGAGCAACTATTATTCAATTATAATCGGAAGCGCAAATCTTACGGCTTCGGCCCTGAACATGAATCAGGAATGGAGCATAAAATTTCTTTCCTGCACGGACGGCCAGATTGTTTTCTCTGTGCGCGATGAATTTGAGCGGGTCTGGGCACAGGCGGAAAAAGTTACGCCGGAATGGATTACAGATTACACGATTGACTACAATCTGAAAAAAATAAAACTGAATTCTGTTTCAAAAGAATTCGCAAAGGAACTTGAAACCGAAATCAGCGAGGAAATTCTCTCAAAACAAATCTCAGAATCAGATGAAGATGCGGAAATCGTTCCGAACTCAATGCAGCAGGAAGCGATGAGCGCAATCGCAGAACTCCGCGAAAAAGGTGAAAGCAAGGCTCTTTTGATTGCGGCCACGGGAACTGGAAAAACTTATCTTTCAATTTTTGATGTGATTCAGTCAGGCGCGAAAAAAATTCTTTACATTGCCCACCGCGACATGATTCTCGAAAAATCAGAAAAAAGCTTCCGCTCTCTTATTCCCAAAATCTCAACCGGATTTTTTAAGGGAGCGCAAAAAGATTTGAATGCCGACTGCATTTTCGCCTCAATTTTTACGCTTGCAAAAGACGAAAATCTCCGCCTTTTTTCTCCGGAACATTTCGACTACATTATCGTTGACGAAGTTCACCATGCGGGAGCCGGAAGCTATCAGAAAGTCATAAATTATTTCAAGCCGAAATTTTTACTTGGTCTGACTGCGACTCCGGAACGGACAGACGGATTTGACATCTTCTCAATGTTTGAAAACAACATTCCCTACGAAATCCGGCTGCAAAAAGTGCTTGAGGAAAATCTTTTGTGTCCTTTCCATTATTACGGAATCAGCGACATAACCGTAAACGGCGAGCTTGTTGACGACAAAAGCGATTTTTCAAAACTTACAAATTCAGAGCGTCTGCGGCACATTGAAAAGGCAATCAAGCTTTACAAATCAAACGAAAATCCTGTAAAAGGGCTGATTTTTTGCAGCAGAACTGAAGAAGCAAAAGCCTTGAGCCAAAAACTCAACGAACGTGGATTTTGTACAGTTTATCTTACAGGCGAGAATTCAGACTCAGAAAGAGAAAAAGCAATTGAGCGGCTGGAAAGCGATTCTGATCCGCTCCAGTACATAATCAGCGTGGACATTTTTAATGAAGGCGTTGACATTCCATGCGTAAACCAGATTGTGATGCTGCGGCCTACACAATCCGCAATTATTTTTACACAGCAGCTTGGACGAGGGCTAAGAAAAAGCGGCAACAAGCAGTTTGTAAGCATCATCGATTTTATCGGAAACTACGAGAACAATTTTTTTATTCCGATTGCGCTTTACGGCGACAACTCCTACAACAAGGACAATATCCGCCGCGCACTTTCAAGCGGTTCTGCGGGACTTCCGGGCTGCTCCACAATCCAGATAAATGAAATTGCGCGCCAGAAAATTTTTGACTCGATAAACCAGACTTCATTCAGGCAGCTGAAACTTCTTTCCGAGGAATACAAAAAACTCAAGAACAGGCTTGCACGGATTCCTTCGATGATGGACTTTGTTGAAAACGGATTCATTGATCCGCTTCTTTTCATCGACTATTCCGGCTCGTACTATTCATTCAAATGCAAAATTGAAAAAAATGAAATTGCGCTGAATGCAAGGGAAATGTGCTCGCTCCAGTTTGTTTCCTTGGAATTTGCGCGCGGAATCCGCATGCACGAAATCCTGATTCTGAAAATTCTCGCGGAAAACGACTTTATTTATATAGAAGAGTTTTCAAAAAGACTTTCAGAATATGGCATAAAACTCAGCAAAGATGACTTGCATGGAATGTGCAGAACACTCTCGCCAGAATTCTACACACAGAATGACAGAAAAAAGTACGGAAACATAGCATATATAAGCATTGAAGAAGAGAAAAAAATCATCAGGACAAGCGAATTCTCTGCGCTTCTAAAAATCCGCTTTACAAGTCTGAGCTTTTAGACTGCCTTGAATATGCTGTAAAACGGGCTGGCCTAAAAACAAATGAAATCCGCTTTGACGACAATCTTGTGCTTTACAGAAAATACACCAGAAAAGACATCTGCAAGCTTTTAAATTGGAAGAGCGACTGCTCGTCTACAATCTACGGATACAAAACCGAGCTTTCTTATGAAACGCCTGCCTGCCCGATTTTTGTAACCTACAACAAAAAGTCAGATATTTCTGAATCAACAAAATACGACGATGTTTTTATAGACAATTCACATTTCAGCTGGATGAGCCGAAGCCGAAGAACTTCTTCCACACCGGAAGTTTCCGCGCTCATAAAGCAGAAAGAAAATCACATAAAGACAATGCTTTTCGTAAAAAAAAGCGATGATGAAGGAAGCGACTTTTATTATCTGGGAAACATGATTTACAATTCATTCGAGGACACAAAAATGAATTCCGAAAAAGACGGCAGAATTGAGAAGGTTCCGGTTGTGAACATTCAGTTCAGTATGAAAAATCCCGTTCCACAGCAGCTGTACAATTACCTTGAATCCTGATACTTTTACAAAAAAAGGACTGAAAAAAAAATGGACAACACAAGCACAACAGAAAATAATTCTCAAACAAAAAACTCGCCTCTCAAGCAAATCCACGTTTCCGCGGCGGTGATTCTCCGCACAACGTCCGGCGGCAAAAAACAGATTTTTGCGACACAGCGAGGCTACGGCGAATGGAAGGACTGGTGGGAATTTCCGGGCGGAAAGATTGAGGCAGGAGAAACTGCTGAGCAGGCGATTGTGCGCGAAATCCGCGAGGAGCTTGCGACGGAAATCAGGGCAGAACGAAAGCTCTGCACGGTTGAATACGACTACCCAGCCTTTCACTTGAAAATGGAATGTTTTTTGTGCTCGGTTGTCTCGGGGAAACTGACGCTTTTGGAGCACGAGAATTCTGCCTGGCTTTCCGCAGAGAAACTTGAAAGCGTAAAATGGCTTCCTGCAGACGAGGAAGTTTTAGGCAAAGTGAAGGAACTTTTGTAGGCGGATGCGGTAGCGCTGGAAGCAATGCCGGAGGCAGTCCGAAACGAAGGGAGGACCGCGCGCAGCAAGTTGCGGACATAGCGACGGCAAGTGCCGAAGGTGCTTGCCGGACCGCCCATAAATATTCTGCCTGAAAAAAAATCTATCTTTTTAACGCTAAAACTGATATAATTTATCTATGGAAAAAATTGTTTTTGTGGCGAATATTTCTAAGCCGGCAAGCGAGATTTTTAATTCTCTTTCTAGAAAATATGAGACAAAAATTCTGGAGTTTAACAAGGAATCTCTTTTGGAAAAAATCCCGGAATTTCAGCCGGCGTTGATTGTGATTTATTCAAAGGAACTTTCGCATGGCGATGCCCAGGCTCTTCGCGCTTTGCTTTCTAGTCCTGCCACAAAAAGGTTTCCGGTGCTTTTTATTGGAAACGAAAACGACTATCGTGACTTCATAACGCCTTGGGATGGAAATATTGCAGGAATTGTTTTGACTCCGGTTATGCTTTCGGCTGTAATGGATAAAATCAGTCTGCTTTTTGAATCTTTTGGAAACAAAAATGAACCAGACGAAAATTCTGCAAAAAAAACTGAAGAAGAAAAAGACGAGCGGCGGCACATTCTGATTGTTGATGATGATCCGGTAATGTTGCGCACAATGGTGAATATTTTAAAGGACACTTACCGGACAACTGTTGCAAAATCTGGAACGGCGGCTATTTCGCTTTTGGGAACGCAAAAACCAGACTTGATTCTGCTTGATTATCTGATGCCGGTCTGCGATGGACTTCAGACACTGCAGATGATTCGTTCAGAAGAAAATACAAAGGATATTCCGGTATTCTTCCTGACTGGTGTAAGCGATGTTGAGAACGTAAAAAATGCAATGGCACTGAAACCTGAAGGTTATATCTTAAAGACAACAAAGCCGGAAGAAATTTTAAAACGCATTGGAGATTTTTTTGCCAGCCTTCAATAAAAGGGAAAAGAGTGAATTTAAATTCACCAAGAAAAGTGACTACAGAATTCAGAACCAGCAGGAAAAAAATGAAGTTATTTTTCTTGCGGCACTTAATAATTGTTCTGTTTTAAATAGTGTTGCCCCGGTTATTGCGTTTCTGGAAGCTGGAATCATAATTTTCAGTAATATTTTCCGGAATGAAGATTTTATGAAATGGCAAAGATTTTACAATATTCTTTACGTTTCTTTGGTTGTGGTTTCTGTTCTTGTATATTTTTTGAACCGGCTTTGCCGCAACAGGCTTCATTCAAGGCAAAAAGATGTTATTCTGATTTCTCATCTGTATGTTGCGTTCATAATTTTTTGGAACGTGATAATGCTTTTTGTTGACTTTCATACTACAAGCCAGCTTGATTTTGCACTTTATTTTACGAGTTGCCTAGTTTCTGTGATTATTTTTAATCTTTCACCGCTTGTTGTGATTCCTATGATGCTGACGGCAACTGCAATTATAATCATTGAAATTCTTTTTGTGCAGAAACTTGACCCGGAGATTTTTTACAAGCCGAATCTTTATCTTTTTGCCCTGCTCGGCTATTTTTGCGTAATAATCCGGCAAATGAATCTGGTGCTTAGGGCAAAGCAAAATATCAGAATCAGGGAATCAAAAATTGAGGCAGAAAGTGCAAACCGCGCAAAATCGACTTTTCTTGCGACAATGAGCCACGAAATACGAACGCCTATGAACGCAATCGTTGGATTTTCGGAGATTGCGCTGAAAGACAAAGTTTCGCCACAGACCGCAGGTTATCTTGAAAAAATCAACCGGGCAGCGCACACGCTTCTTGCAATCATAAATGATATTCTGGATTTTTCAAAAATTGAATCAGGAAAGCTGGAGATTGTTCCGGCAGTCTACAATCTTCAGACTATGATAGATGACCTTGAATCTATTGTGAAAGTTCGGATTTCTTCAAAATCGGTAAAGCTTTTCGTAAAAATTGAAGAAAATGTTCCACGTTGGCTTTTTGGCGACGACATCCGCATAAAACAGGTTCTTTTGAATCTTGCAGGGAACGCCGCAAAATTTACCGATGACGGCGAAATCAGAATCAGCGTAAAATTTCACAAAAATTCAGAAAATTCTGCTGGAAATGTGAAAAAAGATTTTATTGAAGGTGAAAAAATTCTTCTGGATTTTTCTGTGCAGGATACAGGAATTGGAATCAAGCCGGAAGATTTAAAAAAACTGTTCAACTCGTTTCAGCAGGTTGATATGCTGCACAACCGTAAAAAAGAAGGAAGCGGACTTGGACTTGCGATTTCAAAACAACTTGTGTCGCTGATGGATGGAAATTTCAACGTAAAAAGCGAATATGGAAAAGGAAGCGAATTTTCATTCACAATTCCGCAGATTGTTGCAAAAGAAAAGAAAAATAGTATAGAAGAAAAAATTGATTTTACCGCGCCGAACGCAAAAGTTCTTGTCGTGGATGACAACGAGGTGAATATTCTGGTTGCACAGGGATTTTTGGCTCAGTACAAATGTGCGGTTGAAACTTGCAAAAATGGAGCGGAAGCAGTTGAAAAGGCAAAAAACGAAAATTTCGACATAATTTTCATGGATCACATGATGCCTGTAATGGATGGCGAGGAAGCGACTTTGCTTATCCGCGAGGATGAAAAAAAATCGGGCAAAAAAAACTGCATTGTGGCTCTTACGGCGAATGCAGTTGATGGCGCGCGCGAAAAATTTCTTGCGGCAGGTTTTGACGATTTTCTTTCAA
>DLKK01000101.1:0-5161 GCA_002478955.1 Treponema sp. UBA7590 | reverse complement strand
GACTTCCGCGCGAAAAGTGCATTTTTTCAGAGAAAACAGAAAATCCGCCACAAGAAAACAGCAAAAACAAAATTGACAAGAAAATTCTGAAAACTTTTTATTCCCAGATTGAAAAAAAATCCGCAATGATTCTGGACTTTGCGCAAAAAGCTGAAAATTCTGATGAAAACGCATTGAATTCCTATAAAATTGAAGTCCACGCTTTAAAAAGTTCAGCAAAGATTTGCGGTTTTGAAGATTTAAGTGTTTGTGCCACAGAACTTGAAAAAGCCGCCATCGAGAAAAATCTTGAGACCATAAAACAAAAAACACCTGTTTTGTTAGAAAAATATTCAGAAGCAAAAAATTCCCTAAAAAATCAGCCTGAACTTTTTGAAGAACCAAAAGAAATCTTAAAAAACGCAACAGAACCAGAAATCCGCGCAATATTTAGCGAAATAAAAAATTCAGCAAAAAACGGCGACCTTGAAAACGCCGAAAAACAATTTTCCGCACTAAAGAAACTTGAATTGCCCCAAAATTTCAGTCCAAAGGTTGAAGAACTTTCCAAAGCCCTGGAAGAAATTGATTTTGACAAAATAATTAAAATTTGTGAAGAAGTATGAAAAAACTCTTGATTCTTTTTGTTTCGGCATTATCTTTTTTTTCTTGCAGCATTTCTTCGGATGATGACCCGAACCGGATTCGCCAGAATTCTTGGGATTATGTGAATATTCCTGACAAGCGGAACTGTGGCGCGGATGAATCGGAGAGTTTTACAGTTGCCGGCGATGACACGGAGATTGCGCCTGGCGTTACAGTCACTTTTCGTACGGACACGAACCAGTTCAATTTTTCTTCGTATAAAATCAAGGAACTTCCTGAATGCACAACTGTCTGCAACTTTGATTTTTCCAGCCACGATTTTGTTACGCTCGGAATGGACAGATATAATGGAAGAAAAACTGTTGTTTTCGAGAACTGCAAGTTCAAGGGTTTTAGAAATGAGGCGGTCAGCCCGGATTCGGCTGGAAAAGTTTATTTTGTTTTCAACAATTGCTCGTTTGGCGGAAACGTGAGCAGCTCTTACATTACGTTGAACAACTGCAAGATTGGCGGATTTACTTCGGATGCGATGAATCCGCTGCGTGAATTCTACGCGAAAAATCTTTACGTTTACGATTTGGCGCACGAAGCGCTTTCCGGCGAACTTCACCTGGACGGAATTCAGATTTACGGCGACCAGCGTTCCCGGCAAAATGTAGTTGACGGAAAATGGATTTCCAAAGTTGAAACCGGCGAGATTCATTTTGACAATGTGCGTTTTGAAATTCCTTCTATTAATTTGGGCGCGGAAAACAAGGCTTATGTGAATGCGTGCGTCATGTTTCAGCTTGAATTCAGCGATGTTGACAATGTTTCATTCAAGAATCTGTACGTGAACGGCGGCGGCAAATGGTTTCCGCTTTACCTGGATTACGGAAAAAACAATGAGCGTTCAAAAAACGGCGTTTCCTGGTCGCATAAAAATCTTGCCATGCAGAATGTGCTTGTCTCAAACAATTTTGGAACGATTTTTTATCCGCAGCTGCTTTCGGATGCAAAGATTGAAAATGTAAACCATCACAATTATCTTTTTGTGACTTCAGTGTGGAAAGATGAGAGCGGAAATGCGCATTTTCTTGTTACAAACGACACAAATTCAGATAAGACGCTGACTGTAAAAACCGACAGGGGAATTTTCACCTACGAAATTCCACACTGCCCCAGCAACTGGGCTTTGGGCGGAGAAATTGACAAGGGCGTGAACCCGACAGAATTGCTCGCTGATTCCGCCGGAAAACCTTACACGGAATACAAATTTTCAGATTTGCCTTTTGACATGGAATACACAGTTCCAGGCTCGCCGAGTTTTATTCTCTGTTATCAAGGCGAAGAAAAAATCCGCTACGCAAGCCTGGATGGGAAAAAGCATTATTATTCGGAAGTTCGGGAATAATTTTCCGCGTTTTAGAGATTTTCGGGTTATTCGTATCTTGCACGCTCTCCGCCAATCAGTTTTGGTCTGCACCAGGCTGCAACAACGTGAGCATTGCCGATAGAATTCTGTTCCGGATGAAAAGGAACTGCCACATCCTTTAAATGCATCCCAATCAATGTGTCTCCAATGTCGATTCCGGCAGAAGCTTTTACATGCTCAACAACAACCGGTTCTTTGAATCCATGGTAAGCCGCTGTTGCAAATGAACCACCGCCATGAAGCCACGGAACAACCGAAACCGGCTCATAGCAATATTGTTTTGCACATTTTTTTTCTATTACAAGAGCGCGGTTTAAATGCTCGCAGCACTGGCAGGCAAAAAAAATATTTTTTGCGGAAAGAATTTCATTTGCAGTCTGGAAAATAACTTTTCCGATTTCCTCAGAGGAATTTTTCCCGATTTTTCCACCGTTCACTTCGCTGGAAGAACAGCCGATTACAAAAATTGAGCCAGCTTCCTGAGGATATTTTTCCAGAAAAGAATTCAACAAATCAGCAAGCTGAGATTTTATATTATCCAATGAAATTTCCATTTTTTTCCTTCTTTTGAAATATTTTGTGTTTAATAGGTCAAATATCGAGTTTTTTTTCTGAATAGTCAATGGCAAGAACGGTTTTTGTTGGTTTTTTGGCAAAAAATCAATATATTTAGAATATGGAAAGCAAAGACATTGTAATTATTGGCGGCGGAATTGCCGGTCTTTCGGCTGGGCTTTACGCGGCCCGCTCTGGAATGGATTCTGTTGTAATAGATGCTGGCGGTGGCGGCCAGGTTCTTGAAATCTATAATCTTGAAAATTATCCTGGAATTTTTCCGGCTGAAAACGGAACGGAACTGATTGAAAATCTTACAAAGCAAGCAGAATCTTTTGGTGCAAAAATTGTCTATTCAGAAGTTCTTTCTATTGATAAAAAAAATAATCTGTTTTTTGTAAAGACATCCAAGACTGAATTTGCGGCAAAGGCGGTAATTTATGCTACTGGAGCGGCTCACAGCAAACTAGGAATTCCTGGAGAAGAAAAATTTGCCGGCGCCGGAGTTTCTTATTGTGCAGTTTGCGATGGTCCTTTCTTTAAAAATAAAAAAGTTGTTGTGGTTGGCGGCGGCGACAGTGCCTGCTCGGAAGCATTATATCTTTCAGACATTGCCACGCACGTTGATTTGATTCACCGCAGAAACGAGCTTAGGGCGGCAAATTCAATTGCAAAAAAAATCCTTGAAAACCAGAAAATAACAGTGCATTTTAATTCTGTTGCAAAAGAAATTGTTGGTGAAGAAAAAGTCTCTGGAATCAATATTGAAAATGTTGAGACAAAACAAACTTCCCGGCTTGAAACAGACGCTGTTTTTATCTGTATTGGAATGGAACCGCGTACCGGACTTCTGGAAATCCTTGAAAAAGATGGGAACGGCTACATAATTACTGATGAAAAAATGGCGACTTCTGTTCCAGGTCTTTTTATTGCCGGGGATGTCCGCTCAAAACCTTTGCGCCAGATTATTACAGCTGCAAGCGATGGCGCAATTGCCGCTATCAGCGCCACAGAATACATAAAAAACCTATAGGCATTATAAATAATAAAACTATTGCCCCAAATTCTTATTATTTATAGAATAGTGCTATGCGTTCAAACAAAGTTTTTCTTGCACTAAAAATGGCTTTTCCGCATACAATTCCGATTTTGGCAGGCTTTCTTTTTTTGGGATTTGCCTACGGAATCTATATGAATGTGTCTGGATTCAGTTTTTGGTATCCTTTTGCAATGGCGATTTTAATTTTTGGTGGTTCCCTGGAATTTATCACGGTAACAATGCTTCTTTCACCATTTGCACCGCTTCAGGCTCTACTTATTACGCTGATGGTTCAGGCGCGTCATCTTTTTTATGGAATTTCAATGCTTGAAAAGTACAAAGGCTTGGGATGGAAAAAATTCTATCTTATTTATGCCATGTGCGATGAAACTTTTTCTGTAAATTATACGGCTGAAGTTCCAGACGGTGTTGACAAGGGCTGGTTTTATTTCTGGATTTCCTTTATGGATCAATTTTACTGGGTTTTTGGCGCCACAATGGGCGGAATTTTTGGTTCATTGATAACATTTAACACAAAAGGACTGGATTTTGTCCTTACAGCAATGTTTACAGTCATTTTTGTTGACCGGCTTTTAAAGGAAAAAAAACATTATTCTGCCCTGATTGGTTTTGCCTCAACGCTTGCGTGCCTTTTGATTTTTGGAAAAAATTCTTTCATGATTCCGGCGATGGTCTGCATACTTTTGCTTCTTTCAGCCTTTAGAAAACCTATTGAAAAATATGGAGAACTTGAATGACGGAAATGCCTTTTTTTCAACGTGCGATTATTATTGGAATCTGTGCGGCAGGAACTTTGCTCACAAGATTTTTGCCATTCATCATTTTCAGAAGCTCCAAACCGATTCCCGAATACGTTCATTACCTTGGAAAAGCGCTTCCTTCCGCAATTTTTGCGATGCTTGTTGTTTATTGTCTTAAAGGCGTGGATATTTTTTCAGAAAGCCATGGCATCCCAGAATTCATAGGAATTGCAGCAACAACAATTCTTTATATTGTCTCAAAGAAAAATATGATGGTAGGAATTGCCGGCGGAACTGTAATCTATATGATTTTGGTTCAATTTATATTTTAATTCAATGATGAGATAAAAACAAAAACTAAAATTCTCTTGACCTTATACCCCACGTGGGTATATTTTATTTATGAAAGGATTAGTTTAGGCAAGAGAAAATGGAAAATCAGACTGAAAATGACTGCGAAAAATGCTGCTGCGGACGCAAGAAAAAGGAACGAAGCCCGCAGGAGTTCAAGTCTCTTATGAACAGGCTTAGCAGAATCGAAGGACAAATCAACGGAATTAAGCGAATGCTTGAAAACGACGCTTATTGCCCGGATATTCTGATCCAAGTTTCCGCGGCAAATGCTGCTTTGAATTCTTTTGGAAAGGAATTGCTTTCAAATCACATTCATACCTGCGTTGTTGACAATATCAAAGCCGGAAAGATGGAAGTTGTGGATGAGTTAGTCCGCACTCTTCAAAAAATGATGAAATAAATCAGTAGTTTGAATGTCGAGTTTTTTTTCTAAAGAAATAAATTGAATAAGCG
>DLKK01000048.1 GCA_002478955.1 Treponema sp. UBA7590 | reverse complement strand
AGACAAGCGTGAACGCAAACCTTTCCACTACGATGAGTTCCGTTACAGCGGCAAATTCCGCGGAAGAAAAAACTCTTGTTGTGGACGATGTGAACGTGCAGTCCGAGGTGGAGCTTTTCGCTCTTGAATACACCGAGCCTTTTTATTACAAGGCGGAAAAAAAGTGGTACTGCGTTGTTTTTATGAACCGCAATGACGCGTGGCAACAGTACAAGCCTCAGATTGAAATCAAAAAGAACAGTTTTAACGGACTTTATGCAAATCTTGAGGCAGAAAAAGATTATTTTGAAAAAGCCAAGATGTGCGGCAAGGTGTGGCAGAGCGCAACAGAACTTCTGGAAAAACTTGAATATGGAAGAATCATAAATCCTATTGAAGAAGCCTCTTATCAGGGCGAGCGCGACAAAATCTCCAAAGTTCCAGTGATTTTTGAGGAAAGCAAGCAGAATTGTTCTATATATATTCAGACGCAAAACGACTATAACCGCCTTGCAGAAAGTGCCGTTTCTTCCGCATTTGCAGACTGTGGATTGAACGTTTCTAAAAACATTGAGCAGTCAAATTACATTGCGGAAGTTCTTATAAAACTGAATGTTTCAGGCAGCGAGCCTGTTTCGGTAAAACCTGGACTGGAACTTAAAATCCAGAACAAAGAGGAAAAAACGGTTTATTCGTGCGAGGTCCAGACCGCGGAAAAGTCTGTCGCATATTCGCTTGAAAACGCCCAGAAAAAGGCGTTTTCAAAACTGGCAAAGGAAACTGAGGAAGCTATAAAAAAAGATTTGAGCGGCTTCCTTAAATTATAGAATTTTCATTCGGAGGAAAAAATGAAAAAGGTATTTGTTGTATGTGCGGTAGCTGCACTTGTTTTAGGAATGTCAGGTTGTGCAAGCACAAAATCTGTTGACCCGACTTTGAAGGTTAATGTTGACGATGATGTTGACAAAGTTGTTGTCATCGATTGGACGGACAGGACTTTGGGAGAGGTTGCGGCTCCTCAGTGGCTAAAAAATATGCGACGCGGAAATTCCGATACGTTCAAGCAGCAGTGGGGAACGGACGCAAACCGCGTTGTAAAGGTGAGTATGGCAACAGGAAAAACAGAAGCGACCGCTCAGGCATTGAGCCGTGCAGGATTTGCCTATACGCAGGCGGCGGAACTTAGCCAGAAAGTAATCGGACGTGTAGGTCAGGGCTTGAATGATGTTGGTCAACTTGAAGCTGTTTATGTTGCAGCCAGCGAGACAAAGGCGGACATGACAGGCTTGCGTGAAGAAACAGGCTTTTATCAGAAAGTTCGTACAACAAAAGCCGGAACAAAGGAACAGAGCGAACAGTACATCTACTACACAGTTTATTCAATGGATAAAGGCACTTGGGACAACCTGTGCAAAAAATATCTGATGGACGTTATGGGCGGCGCAGACCTTACAACAGAAACTCAAAAGAAAGTTGGCGCACTCTTTAGCGAGATGAAAGCAGACGCAGACAAAAAGGACGCTGCAAAGCAAGCCGAGGAAGAAGCTCTTTACAAGGCTCAGATGGCACGCCTTGAAGCAGAACGTGCAAAAGCAAACGCCGATGCTGCCGCAAGCAATGCCGAGACAGCAAAAGCCGCTCTAAAAGCAAAAGAAATGGACGCGCAGGAAGCACAGACTAAAGCAGCAACAGAAGAAGCGGCAAATCTGGCTGATTTTTTGATGTAGGGAAATACTAAATGAAAAAACACATAATTTTACTTATCGCCACATTCCTTTCCTTTTCCATTTTTGCACAGACAAATGTTGCAGAGGCAAAACTTGGAAAAGCTCTTGAAAAGAATAAGGACGTTAACGCTGTTTTTGTGAGCGAAATTGATTTGGCTTCTATGGCTGTTGCTGATGACGGAAACATTATCTTGCCTCTTTTTGCAAAGAACAAAATAAAAGTTGTTTCCGGTATGGATATGACAAACATTGCCGAGCGCATTACATACACAAAAAAAGTGAGATTCGCAACGACTTTTTCAGTAAAAGATTTGCCATCAAAAACTTATGCAATCACAGATATTGCAGGCATTGAAACTGTTGAGCAATACAAGGAACGTTGCATAGAAGAACAGAAAGCAGAGGCAAGAAAGAACCTCACACAACTTCCTGTTCAGGTTGTGAATCAGGAAGTAATAAACCTTGCTGGTGCAGAGGCGGCGTGGCTTCCAGGGCAGATTCAGGACAAGCTAAAGAGCAACCTGCAGGAATTCCTAGGAATGAAAACCGTTGTGGACTCAAAGTCCGAGGCGGCATTAAAAAAACTCCAAGCGGAAAGCGAAAGCGACGCCCGCGATGAAAGCACTGCAATCGAGCTTGGAAAAATCACAACCGCAAAGTTCGCGCTTTTTACAAAACTTAGAAAAACAGGTAGTGGCTATGTAATCAGCGTGGATTTTACTGACCTTACAACCGGCGAGCAGATGGCAAGCGCAACAAGCAAGGAATATTCAAAGGCAGAATATCTTTACGGCTCAACAGGCGCAATAGACGAGCTAACCCTTACGCTTGGCGAAAAGCTTGGGCTTCAGATAAGTGACCTAAACAAGAATCTTCTTGCAAGCGGCTCTTCAAATTTTAGCGTTGACGACCAGCTTGCCCTTGCAAAGCAGAACGAAGCTCAGTTCCAGAAGATGATGAACGACTACGATGCCGAGCTTTCCAAGCTGATGACAAGCAACGATATAAACGTCATTCAGAACAAGAACCGCATTGAGGCAGAAAAAGCCCTTCTTTTGGAAAAGCAGAATGCTGAAAAAAAACGCCAAGAAGAACTTAAAGCACAAAAGGCACGTGCCGACGCGGACGCAAAACTTGAGGCTGAACGAAGCATTGCCCTAAAAACACAGCGTGACCAGATGGCAAAAGACGCCGCGGCAAAAGCTGCGGAAGTGCGCAAGTTAAAGATGGAAAAACAGGGCGTTCTTGGGCAGATAAACATAATCGAGTCCAAGAAAAAGGCTCTGGTGGAAATCCGGCAGAATGTGGAACACCGCTCGCAGGAACTTTATGACCAGCTTGTTCAGGACCGCAATAATGAAGAAGAAAGAATCCGCAATAAAAATTACACAACCGTGGAACTTGGAAGCGACGGCCAGCCGACAGAGCAGGCAAAAACGCGCCGCGAAAATCAGGTAAAAAAGAGCTACGAAGACCTTACGAACAAATTCTTTACGGACTGCGAGGCTGTAAAGCAAAGCACAATGACGCAGCAGCAGAGCCTTCTGCAGGAAATCCGCACCGACCAGAAAGCGCTGGGCAATATCCGTACTGTAAGCAGCATGGGTGACGAGCTTAAGGTAAGTTTTGGAACGTATGAAGGCAGCCAGAACGGCTGGAACGCATACCTTAGCTTGTATTCAGACGGAGTTCTGCTTTACACGGACAACTTTATTGTGAATTACGACGCGCTTAGCGGCAAAAAAGCTCCTGATATGGCGACGGAGCTGAACGACGCAGTTATAGAAGAATACACAAACAACGTGGATATGTATAACTCTTTGCTTACACGCGGCGACCCGATTATCTACTTTGAGATTGACTACAACGTAACCGCCGAGCCGGACGACAAGCCAAGCCAATACACATTCAATTTTAACAAGATTAGGGTAATAAACACCGTAAGCGGCAAAGTAACGCAGACAAGCAACCTGAGCAAAAAACAGCCGCGCACGATGAAGCCTGAACAGGATTTGAGGATTGTGGACGGTGTTGCAGAAAAGGAAAGGAAGTTTTTTTCAGATTTAAAGGTATTCTTTTCAAAAGGGCTAGATTTGAATTCTTCCATAGTGGAAGTGAATAAAAAATATGAATTCGAAAGACGTTATAGAGAATTGGATATTGAATTTGTAAAAATTCCTGGCAAAAATTATTCAGTGATGAAAACTGAGGTAACTCAGAAGCTCTATAAAACAATAATAGGAATAAATCTTAGTTCTTTTAAAGAAAAAAATAAACCTGTTGAAAATGTTAGTTGGTATGACGCAATTGATTTT
>DLKK01000009.1:17710-50846 GCA_002478955.1 Treponema sp. UBA7590 | reverse complement strand
AATCTGACCAATTTGAATCAACCTTGACTGGTGGATATTGTTCACGCTGATAATCGTATCCTGCGTAACATTAAATTTGTCTGCAATAAAACCAATCATATCGCCTTTTTGAACACGATATGTAAAATAGCAAAGCTCAAGTCCTTCTGAAGAATACGCGTCCTGGCTCAAAACCGCCGCAGCCGCATCCAAACTGTCAGATTCCGCGTCATTTTCAGAAAGAGAATCAATAAGAGCAAGCTCGTCAAGCTCAGAAAGATCATCGGAAGCATTACCCTTTGCAGAAGAATTCGCAGCGGAAGCAGGAACGGCAGAAACATCTGAATTTTCCTCAAAATATTCTGTCGGGGAAGAAGCCTCAAAACCGCCGACGCCTTTTTCAACATTCAAATTTGAAGCAATATACAATGCGCCCCACGCAACGGAAATTCCGCCTGCAAAAGCAATCACGCTATGAAAAACAATCCGTCTTAGCCGGCTGCTGAACAATTTTTTATATAGATTTTCTAATTTCATAATTAAAGTCAAATTCTTGTAATTGTTGTACTTTTTCATATTGTATCACCTATTTCCGTGAAATTCCAACAAGAAATGTCTCAAACGACTCGGAGCGGCACGCTTCCGGCTTAAAGCCTTTAGCACTTGAAAAAAGCTCCCTAAGCTTGCGCAGGAATTTCTGCTGGTCGCCGTTCTGGAAGATTTTCACACAAAAATTTCCACCCTGCTTAAGCATTGTTTCGGCATACCAGATTGCCATCTCAACAAGCTGCTCTGAACGCGCTGTGTCAACAATTCTGTTTCCGGTTGTCAATGGAGCCGCATCGCAGACCACCAAATCAAAAGGACCAAGCGCCTTTATTTGTTTGCGGATGGCAGCGTCATTCAAATCACCCTGGATAAAAGTCAGATTTTCACCGCGCACAGATTTTGAAAGAGGATTCAAATCGCAACTTACAACTTTGCTTTCCGCACCAAGATTCCGCAGAAGAAAAGTCGTCCAGCTTCCTGGAGCCGCACCTAAATCCAGAACATTGCAGCTTTTCTTCAACATTCCGAATTTTTCATCCATTTCCTTTAATTTATAAACCGAACGCGCTGGATAACCTTCAGAGAACGCTTTTTGAGACCAATAATCGGGTTTTTCGTAACTGTTTGCTGCCATAATACTTATCTTTTCGGAATTTTTGATTCAATGATTAACAGATTTCGTGTATAATTCTTTAAATATGAATATGAAAAACGAATTTGCAGAAATTTTAAAGAACATAGAAACCGCGCTGAAAAAATCCCTTCCGGAAAAAACAAACGCGGACTGGCAGCCGCAAACCTTCCGGGAGCTTTCGGACTGCGTTAAAGATGAACATTTTGAAAACCTTATAAAACCGTGCCGCTCGCTTATGGATTTGGGCGGAAAACGCTGGCGCCCGGTTCTTCTTGTGCTTTGCTCTGAACTTTGCCGCGAAGCAAAAAAAAATGCGCCGCTCTCGCTTGAACAGACTTACAGCATAACTCCGCTTGTTGAATTTGTTCATACAGCCTCGCTTATCCACGATGATATAGAAGATTCCGCAGAAACACGCCGCGGAAAACCTGCTGCCCATATCACTTTTGGACTTGATGTCGCATTGAACGCAGGCTCGTGGCTTTATTTTGTTGCCCCGGAAACAATCGACTCGCTCAAAGTTTCCGCAGAATTCAAGCTTCAGCTTTACGCTTTGTACACGCAGGAATTGCGCAGGCTGCATCTTGGACAGGCAATGGATATTTATTGGCACAGAAATCCTCATCTTTTCCCTTCTGTACAGGAATACACGCAGATGGTTCATTTAAAAACCGGAACTTTGGCTTCCCTTGCAGTTCAAACTGGATTTTTGGCCGGCGGCGCAACAAAAGAAGAAGCCCTTAAAATGGGAAAAGTCGCAGCAGCTTTGGGCGAAGGATTCCAGATTCTTGATGACGTTCAAAACCTTACAACAGGAAATCCAGGCAAAAAACGTGGAGACGATATTGTTGAAGGAAAAAAGAGTCTTCCTGTCCTTCTGCATGTGCAGCAAAATCCTGATGACAAAGATAAAATCGCGGAACTTTTTGCAAAAGCCTCAAAAGAAGGAATCGATTCGCCGGCAGTTGAACAGTGCATTGAAATTCTGGAAAAAAGCAACGCAATCCAAGAGGCGCAAAAAAAAGGCGCGGAAATAATAGAAAAAAACGTGGAAATTCTTGCGGATGTCTTTAAAAACGCGGCTTCTTCAAAATCTGCAAAAATGATAAAAGAACTTTTTAAAGAGATGATTTTAAAATTCAGGGCAGAAAAATAGCCGCTTTCTGGAAAAAATATGATTGAAACAGCTGCACGACTAAACAATCAGGCAATTCAACTTGCAAACGCCGGTTCATATAAAGAGGCAATCGCGTGTTTTGTAAAAGCCATTAAAATCGAAAAAAACAACGCGACTCTTTGGTTCAATCTTGGACTAACCTACCGTGATTCCGGAAATTTTCAAAGCGCGGTGGAAACATTAAAAAAAGCGCACGAGATTTCTCCGGAAAATGCAGAAATAATAGAAGAACTTTCAACAATTTTATACACAGAAGGATTTCTTGACGAGGCGCAGGAATATTGCCTTGATTCATTAAAAATCAATCCGGAAAGTTACCGGCTTTTCAATATTGCCGGAGTCATATTTTTTAACCAGGAATTATATGAAAAAGCTTCTTTCGCATTTGAAAATGCCGTGATGATAAATCCGTATTACTCAGACGCGCTGTATAATCTACGCGACACCTACAACGAACTGAATAATAAAACTGGCGCAGATGAATGTGAAAAAAGACTAAAAGAACTAAAAAGAAACGAAGAGCTGAACATTACAGGAGAAATACATTGAAACAGGTTTACGTTGTAACAGAAATTCAAAACGACGGTACAGTCATAGTCTCTTCTGAAATGCGGTCTGAAAAAAATAAAAAATTCAGGGCGAATATCCAAGTCTCAAACCCGAAAAAACTGAAAATTGAAAAAGACTCGAAGGTTACAATCGGGCTTCCGCAAAAAAAAGAGGCCGCCGCAGGAATTCTGGCACTTTTCATTCCGATTGCGTGCGCCGCGGCAGCGCTGATTTTTTCCGGAAAAGCCGCAAACCTTTTAAAGATTGAATGTACAGAAATTTTCAAGGCAGTTCTTGTTTCAATCTGTTTTATAACAAGTTGTATCCTTACAATTGCCTCAACAAGAACTGCACCGACAATTGTAAGACTGGAAATAAACAAAGTGATTCAATAGAGAATAAAGAAAAACTAGCAATGCTCCCGCGCAAGCCTGCTGATTTCATCCGCCATCTGCATGAGCGGAACCTGTTTTTGCACGCCGCCCAATTCCCAGCCGACTCTAGGCATTCCGTAAACAATGCTTGAAGCTTCATCCTGCCCCAAAGTCCATGCGCCCTGACGACGCATTTCTGCAAGTTGAGCCGCTCCGTCACGTCCCATTCCTGTCATTATCACACCAAGCGCATTATTCTTGTAAACAGCCGCAACGCTTTCAAAAAGAACATCCGCGCTAGGGCGATGACCGTTTCTTTGCTCTGTCTGGGTTGTACGGATTACGTTTCCAGTTATCCGTTCCTCTACAATTATATGATAATTTCCAGGCGCAATATAAACATGACCACCTTGAATCGGCATTTCATCCTGAGCCTCGCAAACTTCAAGTGGACAAATTCTGTTCAGACTGTGCGCAAATTCCGCTGTAAAACCTGCTGGCATGTGCTGAACAACAAGAACCGGCTGCTTCAAGTGCGGATCAATCATCTTAAAAACATCCCTAAGAGCGTTAGGCCCGCCGGTAGAAATTCCAATCGCAATGATTTCAATTTTTCCGCCTTCCCTAAGCGGTTTTATAACAACAGGCTCTTTTTTCGCCGGCTCTTTCCAGCTAGACAAGAGCGGTTCCAGTGGCACCTGAACTTCCTCAGTTCCTTTTTGCTTCGCAACAAATTTTTCAGCCTCGCGCATTTTTATTGAACGAAGGAAAAAATCTGTTGAAGGAATTATTTTTCCGTTTCTGCGCGCGTACGAACCGCCGTAAGAAGCGATTTTTTCAATAATTGACTCTTTTACGTCCATTACTTCGGTTGTTACAGAGCCACCCGGCTTTGTGATAAAATCCATCGCACCAAGCTCAAGGCATTTTACGGTAACGGCGGCACCTTTTGTCGCAATCGAAGAAAGAATTACAACTGGAACATCCCATTTTCGCTTTTTGCGTTCCTCAAGAAATTCAACGCCGGTCATAACAGGCATTTCAATATCAAGAAGCACAACATCGGGCTTTATGAACGGAATTTCATCCAGAAGCATTTTTCCATTCATCGCCTTGCCAACAACTTCCATTCCAGGAGTATCATTTATAATTCTAGAGACAAGATTTCGCATCAAAGCAGAATCATCGCAAATCTGAACTTTCAATGTATCGTATTTTGAATCTTTAACTTCCATTTTTTTCCTCAAACGAATTCTAAGAAATCAGACATTTTTCTGATAAAGACAAGCCCAGTCAGTTTTTAAGAATTCGAATTTTGTGTTCATTCCAAACAACGATTCAGAATGACCGATAAAAAGATACGAATGGTTCGCCATTGAATTCCAGAATCTGTCCAAAACAACAAGCTGCGCCGGCTCATCAAAATAAATCATAACGTTGCGGCAAAAAACCACATCAATATTACGCATTCCTGAATCATTCTTTAAATTATGGTAGTCGAATTTGACGGAATCCATAATTTCCCTGTTAATTTGGTATCCGTTTTCTTTTTTTGTGAAAAACTGGGCAAGATAATCAGGAGGAACTCCGTCAACCTTGTTTTCTGCGTAGAACCCCTGCTGCGCAACCATCAGAGATTTCAGGGAAATATCCGATGCCGTGACTGTAAAATTATAGCCAAGCGGAAGAATTCTTTTCAAAATCATCGCGATTGTATAAGGCTCCTCGCCTGTTGAGCATCCTGCGCTCCACACGCGGATTGTCTTATCGCCAGTTTTCCGTTTTTCTTCCAGAACATGAGGAATTACATATTTTTCAAAAGCGTCAAAATGTGGCTGATTCCTAAAAAAACGTGTAAGATTCGTTGTGACAGAATCCAACATTCTTTTCATTTCTTCATGATCTTTCAAGATAAGTGCATAATATTCCGCCGCAGTCGCAATTTTCTTTTCGCGCAGAATTTCTTTTATACGGCTGTCAAGAATCGGGCGATTCGTCGCAGAAAATGTTATCCCACTTTCATCATAAATCGTTTTTCTGAATTTCTCAAAATCCGCATCATTAAGAGCATCGTTCATATATGCAATTATACACTTACTTTCAATTACAGGCAAATTCACTTTTTAATTTTTTGTTATATCTTTGCAATTTTTTTACAAATTTTAACATGCGCGAATCATTGACTAAAACACAACATAATGAAAAAATATATCCTTATGAGTAAATACATTCTGGTTACTAGTGGAGTTTGTTCAAGTCTTGGAAAAGGTGTTGCATCAGCGACAATTGGAAGTCTTCTTGAAGGTTATGGTCTGAAAATCGCCATGATAAAATGCGACCCGTACATCAATCTTGATGCGGGAAACATAAGCCCTTTTCAGCACGGTGAAGTTTATGTCACAGAAGATGGAGCAGAAACAGACCTTGACCTGGGAAATTTCTCCCGTTTTACAAGTGTCACAATCACAAGCGACAATTGTATCACAATCGGAAAAGTCTACGAGCAAGTTATCAGAAATGAACGTGCAGGCCGCTACAACGGACGCACTGTTCAGGTAATTCCTCATATCACAGATGAAATAAAACGAAGAATTTTTTCAGTGGGACAAAAAACTCAGGCTGACGTTGTAATTGTTGAAATCGGCGGAACCGTTGGCGACATTGAATCAATTCCTTTCCTTGAAGCCGGACGCCAGATGGTTCACGAGCTTCCAAAAAATGATATTTGCACAATCCATCTTTCGCTGATTCCTGTAATCACAGGCGGCGAACTTAAATCTAAACCGACTCAACATTCTGTAAAACAGCTGCAGGAAGCAGGAATCCAGCCGGACATTCTTCTTTGCCGCTGCGAAAAGGAAATCGAGCCAGACATGCGGAAAAAACTTGCGCTTTTCTGCAATGTCTCAACAAACGCGGTTTTTGCCTCTTCAAATGTGGAAAAATCAATCTACGAAATTCCGATTCTTTTCCACAAAGAAGGACTTGACGCGGCAATCGTAAAAAAACTTGCGCTAAAAACCGACTCCGCAAATTCCAATATCCGTCAATGGACAAGCTTTATAAAAAAACTAAATGAGGACGGGCCGAAAGTCACAATCGCGATTGTCGGCAAGAAAGACTACCTTGATGAATGTTTCAAGTCGGTGCGGGAAGCGCTTTTCCACGCTGCAGTAACATCATTCGGTGCACATCTTGAGCTAAAAAAGGTTGACGCAGAATCGCTTGAAGGAACAGAAACAGTTTCTTCCGCATTTGAAGGCGTTGATGGAATTGTAATTCCAGGAAATTACGGACAGCGCGGATTCCTTGGGCTTTTGAAAACTGTAAAATTTGCACGTGAGAACAATATTCCTTATCTTGGAATTGATGTCGGAATGCAGCTTATGGCAATAGAGACAGCACGTTCCCTGATTGGCTGGACAGATGCGGACAGCACAGAATTTATTCAGAACCCTGAACACGCAATCATCAGCCTTCCAGAAGAACAGGCCGGACTTTCGGTTGCAGGCTCAGAACAGCTTGGCGCGCTTGGCGTAAAAATTGTAAAAGACACAAAACTTCACCAGGCATACAAAAAACTTTCTGTCACAGAACGGCACAGAAACAAGCACACATTTGACAAAAAATATTCTGAGATAATGAACCAGAACGGACTTATTATTTCCGCAGTCGCAGAAGATGACGACAGAATCGAGGCTTTTGAATGGCAGAACCACAAATGGGGAATCGGTGTCCAATATCATCCGGAATTTGTTTCGCGCCCGGCAAAACCTCACCCGCTTTTCACAGCATTCTTAGGAGCCGCGCTGAACAAATAATGAAAAATTCCTTTTTGTTGTTCGTCCCATTGATTTTTTTTGCAAGTTGCTCGCTAAAATACGGCACAAACTATCAGGATGAAGAAAATGTGCCGGAATTTATTTTTACCGACGCGAATTACAGCCGCTATGAAAACAACAAGAAAACGCTGAATCTTTCGGCAAGCAGGCTGGAGCAATATTCTGACGGAAAATCAATGTACGCAAAAGATGTGGATTTCCAGGTCATGGACAAGGAAGGAAATCTTTTGACGCAAGGCTCGTGCAATCTGCTTTCCACAAACACGGAAGACGAACAGTACACGCTTTACGACAACATCGAAATAGAAAACAAGAAGGATGACATAAAAGTTTCCGCAGACACTTTGCGATGGAACGGAAAAACCGAACAGCTCACAAGCAGCAGAAACGACACAGTGACAATCAAAAAAGGAAACACAACTATTCAGGGCTCAGGTTTTTCAGCAAGCGGAGTAAGCAAGAAATTTCTTTTTAACGGCGTTGTAACAGGGCAATATATTTCAGAAGACGACGGAGAACAAGTTGAAGAAAAACAGTAAATTTCCCGCAATTTTATCAATTCTCCTGACTTCAGTTTTTGCCACCGCAACTTTAAATGCCGAAAAAATAACTTTTTCAGCCGACAGTATGACGGGCGTTGTCGGCGACAAATCTGACTCAACCACGCTTTCTGGCGAAGCTTATGTCCTTACAGATTCAATGGAAATCTTTGCTGACAAAATCGGACTTTCCGGCAAAAATTTCCGTTTTATCGAGGCACAGGGAAACATAAAAGGAAAAAACATGGAGTCTGAGCTTGAGTTCACCTGCGAAAAACTCAGATATGACCGAGAGACAAAAATCGCGGAGCTTTCTGACAATGTAAACCTGAAAGACACAAAAAACGATGTAAACGCAAAAGCCCAGATAATCGAATACAACCAAAAAACAGACACCGCAGTAATGCAGATTGAAATTCAGCTTACACAAAAAGACAATGTATGCACCGGCGCATACGCAATTTACCGCAAAAGCGACCAGATGCTTGAACTAAGCGGAAATTCGCAAATAAAACAAGGGCAGGACACATTCCGCGCGCAGCAAATCACATTGGACTTGACTTCGCAGGAAATAACGCTGGACGGCCGCGTAAAAGGCTCAATAATTGATGAGCAAAAATCTTCAGCAGACGAAAATGCGGAAACCCCTGAAACCACAGAAACAGCCGAAGAAATACAAGAAAACAAAGACTCAACAGAAACATCAGATTCCACAGAAAATCCGGAAGAGCAAAAAAACGCTGGTCAGAACGAAAAACAAACCGAAGAAACAGAAAAATCAGCCTTGCAGGAGAAAGCAGAATGAACGAAACAATCCACACCCTAAAAGCATTCAGCCTTTTTAAAAGTTTCGGAAAGAAAAAAGTTGTGCAGGGAATCGATTTTTCAATGCAATCTGGCGAAGTACTTGGGCTTTTAGGACCAAACGGAGCCGGAAAAACAACCACATTCTACATGATTGTAGGTTTTTACAAGCCGACTGCCGGGGAAATTTTTCTGGACGACGAGCAAATCACGCCGCTTCCTATGTATAAACGAGCCAGAAAAGGAATTTCATATCTTCCACAGGAACCAAGCGTTTTCAAGAAACTTACGGTTGAGGAAAACATCTGGTCAATTCTGGAAACGCGCTCAGATCTCACAAAAGCCGAAAAAAAACAACGACTTGAGCAGCTTATTGACGAATTTGCGATTGAACGAATCCGCAAGCAATACGCATTCACGCTTTCCGGCGGCGAACGCAGACGAACTGAAATCGCGCGCTCACTTGCAGTCGAGCCAAAATTCCTTCTGCTGGATGAACCTTTTGCAGGAATCGACCCGATTGCCGTTGCCGACATCAAATCAATGATTGGACTTCTGGCAAAACGCGGAATCGGAATTCTTATCACCGACCACAACGTTCGCGACACGCTTGAAATCACCGACCGCGCAATAATAGTGAACAAAGGCCAGATTATGATCCAGGGAACAAAACAGGAAATAATCGACTCTGAACTTGCCCGCGAAATTTACCTGGGAAAAGATTTTTCCATGTAAATTTTCAAAAAAAATCAAAACTTTTCAACATTTTTCTACATATATATCGCTCTTCATTTGACAACTAATATCGCATATTTTATAATAAGATTTGAACTATTTCAAAAAATAATGAGGAGACAAAAATGCCGAATATGTTATTATTCATCATTCTCCCTATTGTTGGAATCGTTCTTGGATGGACAATTCGCTGGCTGTACGCCAGATTTCAACTATCTGCATCAGAACAAAAAGCAGAACGTGTAAAACAGGACGCAATTAAAGAAGCTGAAGCTCAGAAAAAAGAAATTTTGCTTAACGCAAAAGATGAACTCATTCGTGAACGTAACCAGCAAGAAAGGGAAAACCGCGAACGACGCGCAGAAGTACAACGTTACGAAGCACGCGTAAACAAAAAAGAAGAACTGGTTGACCAGAAATCTGCTGAACTTGAAAAAAGGGAAAAAGACTGTGACGAGCGGCTTAACGCAATGAAAAAGCGCGAGGCTGTTGTTACAGCCCAGGAAGAGGAATACCGCAAAGAGCTTGAACGGATTTCAGGGCTTTCCGCACAGGAAGCAAAAGAACTTATAATCAAAAACCTTGAAAACGATGCCCGGCACGATGCCCAGGCTCTTCTGAACAAAATTGAACAGGAAGCGCAAATCACGGCTGAAAAAAAGGCGCGTGAAGTTCTTGTTACGGCAATCCAAAGAATTGCGCCGGAGACAACAAGCGATATAACCGTCACAACAGTTTCACTTCCAAGCGATGAAATGAAAGGTCGAATCATTGGACGCGAAGGACGAAATATCCGTGCGCTGGAAACGCTCACCGGCGTTGATATTATCATCGATGATACGCCGGAAGCTGTTGTTATCTCTTGCTTTGATCCAGTACGCAAGGAAATTGCAAAGCAGTCTTTGGAGCGGCTGATTTCCGACGGACGAATCCACCCGGCAAGAATTGAAGAAATTGTACAGAAAGTAACACGTGAAATACAGAACAAGATTTATGAAGAAGGCGAAAAAGCCCTGTTCGATCTGGGAATACATAATATGCCTACAGAAGGAATCCGTGCTCTAGGACGTCTGTATTTCAGAACTTCTTATGGACAGAATGTTCTGTCTCATTCAAAAGAAGTCGCAACAGTCGCTTCTATGATTGCCGCAGAAATCGGAGCAGATCGCGACCTTGCAAAACGAGCCGCAATCCTTCACGATATTGGTAAGGGCGCAGAAAACGATAGCGACCAGAACCATGCGGAAGTAGGCGCAGAAATGGCACGAAAAATGGGCGAAGATGCGAAAGTTGTAAACGCAATCGCTGCCCACCATAATGATATTGAAGCTTCTACAATTGAAGCAATCATTGTTCAGATTGCCGATGCGATTTCTGCCGCACGTCCAGGTGCTCGTCGCGAAACAATCGACAATTATGTAAAACGTCTTGAAAACCTAGAAGCAATCGCAGAAGGATTTGATGGCGTTGAAAAAGCGTATGCAATCCAAGCCGGACGCGAGCTTAGAATTCTTGTAAACAATGAAAAAGTTGCTGACAACGAAGTAAAACAGCTTGCTTCAAATATTGCAAAACAAATTGAAAATGACCTTAAGTATCCTGGCCGAATACGCATAACAATGATTCGGGAAACTAGAATTATTGAGTACGCTAGATAAAAAAATGCTGCTTCGAAAGAAGCAGCATTTTTTTATCAAAACACCATATTTATGTAAAAAGCAAAAATATTGTCATAGCTTTTTCCGCCGCGTGGCATTAAACGGTAAAAAAATCCCAATGCAGGCAAACTCCTTTTATCAGAATTATAAAGAAAATCATATTCAACGCCAATTTTAAATCCGTTTCCCCATGCAGTTGATTCAACAACACTGCGTTTTTTGGAAGAACCGTCATCTTCAAGAATTTCTTCTTCAATAAAATCAGTTCTTGCTCCCAAAGCATAGGCCAAACTTCCGTTCAATCCACCAAAACCAGGATAAACTTTTATTCCTGTCCAGAAAGCATAATCGAGATGATTGGAATGTTCATTTTTATCCCAGTTTATGTCGCCAATCAAATCATAGCCAAAAAGAATTTTTAGCGGAGAACCGACTTTCAATGAAATATCACCATCACTTCCAATTATAATCCGGTTTTTATACGGTGAAGAGGAATCTCCGTAAACTGGAATACAAGTAACAAGTCCTACATCAAATCCGACAATTTTATTTTTTGAGCCGTATGTCTTTTCCGCAAACAAGGCCGAAAAAATCAGCGTAAAAACAAAAAATGCAGCTGTAATTTTTTTTGTTTGTTTTTTCATAATATAATTATCGGAAAATTTTTGTCTCTTTTAAAATAAAAAAGCGGAAATCCCAAGATTTCCGCCGATTGTAGAAAAACTATAAACTAGTCGTTCAATGCCAGCAATGCGCCAAGAATTACACAATGTCCAGCAAGAGAGTACCACCATTCAAGTTTGCTGATTTCAAGGTTTCCGTTCAAGAAATCCATAAGAACAATAGCAACAATCCAAACAATGATAACAATCCAACCAAGAATATTGTCAAACTTGCCAAATTTATCGCCAGCAAAACATTCTACAACAAGAAGAATACCTGCAAGCAATTCGATTACAGCAAAAATCATTCCGATTGCTTTTCCTGCATCACCATTGATAAGATGAGTCAAAGCCTTGTAAGCATCGTCGCCGCCTTTTCCTGCAAGCGCCCAGATACCAGCAACTGCGAGCATAACGCCCAAAGCAATCTGAAGAACAAGTCTACCGATCGAAATAGCAGATTTTTTAGCCATTTTTTTAACCTCCAAAAATTTATGCCCTAAAGAGCAAGTAAATTATATATTACAAAAATCAGGCTGACAAGAAAAAACTAGTGAAATATGGTTATTTGTACAAAACCCTGAAAGTCTGGAAAATGATTTTTATTTCTGGGGAAAATTTGAAGCCGACAATTTCACCTTCTTCCTCAAGGTTTTCCTGCTGACGGATTCTCCACTGCTCAAGATTTTCGTCCTCACCTTCTTTTTGAGCCATTCCCCATGTAATTTCGTTAAAAGGCAAAATGTTTACAGATTCAATTTCAATTACAGCGCGAGGATTATTTCCACGGTCAAAAACAAGATAAAGCTCTCCGGAAACCGGAAGCGGCTCGCCATCCACGGAATATGATGCAAAAGTTGAAAAAATCGCTGTCCGCTGGCCAGAAAGAATATTCGCAATCTGTGCGTCGTTTGTAAAACCGGCAGACTCAAAAGTCAAATCTCCGGCACATTTCGAATCAGGATCCGTTCCTGTTTCTGTTATAAATCTCTGCCAGAATTCATCAGCGGAAGACAAAGCCATAGTTTCCTTCTATTTATTACGCTTTAGCATTAAAATAAATGCTATTATAAAAAAAATATCTGGCAATGCTGTAAAAATCAAGGTTGAAAGCGGAAGCCCAAAAAAAACAACTGATTCAGGAAAAGTTATTCCCAAGACCGAAAGGATTTCGTAAACAACACCTGCATACTTTGCAACAACGCCAACCACAAGATTCATCCAGACCGCATCTTTTGTTTTTGACCACAGCAAAATTGAGCAAAACGCGGAAATTCCGCCAAGAACTAGTTTTACTGCATACAAAATCATCTGGGACTGAGTCATTACAAAGCCTCAAACGGATTATTTTTTAGTTTTGTAAAAACACCTTTGTCCGCGCCAAAAGGAACAATCGACGGATTTGAAAAATCAGGATTCACAACAAGACCGCAATCCAGACAGTGCAGAACAAAAGCCCTATAATTTTCTTTTGAAATTTTCGGAAAAAGATACGAACCTTTACGTTCCCAATATTTTGAAAGGATTTTATCGTACAAGAACCAGTCTTTTTCAGAACGAACCTGAAGCGCAGAAATAAGATTATAAATCGAGCGGGCAATTGCGGCATGCAGCGGCGCAGGAAGTTTTTTCCCTGAAGAAAAAATTGAGCCGCGCTCAAGTGCAATTTTCACGCAATCAGGTTTTGCCGCGACAATATAAATCGGTTCTGCCCAGGGAAGCGGCGGTTCAAAGACAATTGAATCAATTTCCGCCCAGTTTATTTCCACAGAATTCCATGGGCGGAAAAAATTCGTTCCTGTTGGAGAAAGCGCAACTGCAGTCTCAAAAGCGTCTTCTTTTGAATAATAAACAAAAATCTCCCGCGCCGAAGTAAACAATTCCTGAACAGCTTTTTTTGTCCGGTAGGGAAAATCTGTGTCAAAACTTCCGGCAATTCCGCGGCTAAGAACATTCTTTAGCATTGTAAATGCAGAACCGCCTTCCCAACCAAGAATTGCACGACCATTTTCCTGGAACATATCAACAAGCCGGACGCCTTTTGCAGTATACAAAAAGCATTTTTTTGCGCGTTTTACAGCACCGAATCTTGAAGAAATTTCCGAAGCCAAAAAATCTATATCTGACATTCTACTTCCATTTTGAAAAATTACAGTTTTGCAAGTTTTTCGTTTATCATCTTTGTTGCCTGAGCAGGATTTGCCTTGCCATGAGATTCTTTCATGACTTGCCCCATAAGCCAACCGACAACATTCGTCTTTCCTTTCTTGAAATCTTCAATTGCCTTTGGATTTGCAGAAAGAACTTTATCAACAATCGTTTCTATTGCACCTGCATCGCTAACTACTTCCATACCTTTTTCCTTGATAATCAAAGAAGGCATTTTGTTTGAAGCAAGCATTTCCGCAAAAACGTCTTTTCCCTGTTTTGAAGTGATTTTCTTTTCTTCAAGGGCATCGGCAAGTTCTGCAATATGCTTCGGCGTGATTTTCACATCGTTTATAGTCTGTTTATTTTCGTTCAAAACCGCAAGAAGTTCCGCAATAATAAGATTTGCAACGCGTTTTGGACTTTTTGATGAATCCGCAGCTTCCTCAAACCACAAAGAAAGGTCGCGTGTACTTGTAAGAACTTCAGAATCAAACTGAGTAAGACCAAATTCTTCCTGAAAACGAACTCTTTTCTGCTCTGGAAGCTCGCCAACCTGTTCGCTAGCTTTTTCAACAAGCTCTGTGCTTACGGTAAAAGGTTTAATATCCGGCTCAGTTGTAAAGCGGTAGTCAACAAAAGAATTTTTTGTTCGCATAATCTGGGTAATACCTTTGTCCTCATCCCAGTTCATTGTGTTTTTGAATCCCGGATTGAATTCCTGGCGGTTCTCAATAAATTCCTTAAACTGACGTTGCGCCTCATACGAACAAGCTTCGCGGATTGACTTAAACGAGTTCAGGTTTTTAATTTCAGAAATCGGAGTGTGATAAAGTTTTCCATCTTCCCAGACATTAAGGTTTATATTCGCATCGCAGCGCATATTTCCTTCTTCAAGGTTACCTTTTGTTACCTTTACATAGCGCAGGATTTCCTGAACAGTCTGCATGAACAACGCGGCTTCTTCCGGGCTGGTCATATCCGGTTTTGTTACAATTTCAATAAGAGGAGTTCCACAACGGTTGTAGTCAATGTAAGAATGATTTCCCTTCAAGTGAAGCGATTTTCCAACGTCCTCCTCAAGGTGAATGCGCTCAATTCTGACACGACGATATTTTCCGTCAACAATGCAGTCTTCGCCGACAAAATTCTTTGAGCGGAATTTTTCGCCGCCCGGCTGCTCATCTTTTGGATAATGAATCAACGGAAGATCCACAAATCCGTCTGTGCAAAGAGGCAAATCGTATTGTGTAATCTGGTAACCTTTTGCCAAGTCTGGATAAAAATAGTGTTTTCGGTCAAATTTTGTAAAACGCGCAATATCGCAGTTCAAGGCAAGTCCCGCAACTGCGCCAAGTTCAACATAACCTTTTGAAATGCGCGGCATAGCACCAGGAAGACCAAGACAAACCGGGCAAACGCGAGTATCTGGCATTCCGCCGTAACGATTTTCGCACGCACAGAATGCTTTTGTTTTTGTAAGAAGCTGAGTGTGGATTTCGCATCCAATTACAATTTCATATTTATCAATAGCCATATTTTTTCCTACCATTTATTTTTTGATTGGAATTCCACATTCAGGATGATCATTTTCCCAAACCTGAGCAATCTGAAGCAATTTTTCCTCGCTGAACATAGGTCCTGCAAACTGCATTCCAATCGGCATGTTGTCAGTTTTTTCTGCTTTGCCGGCAGGAACATTCACAGAAGGAATGCGCGCAAGATTTACAAAAACTGTATACATATCGCTTAAATACATTTCAAGCGGATTATCTACTTTTTGACCAAGCTTAAACGCTGGAGTCGGGCAAGTCGGACAAAGGACAATATCGTAACTTTCAAAAAGTTTTGCCATTTCACGCTGAATTCGGGCGCGGACAGTCATTCCTTTTTTATAAGTATCGCCGGAAAACTGTTCAGAAAGAACGTAGTTTCCAATAACGATTCGCCGCTTTACTTCCGGACCAAAACCATTTGAACGCGTATCAACAAAAAGTTCATCATAACCATGACCATTGTCAACGCGCGCACCGTAACGAATTCCATCAAAACGGCTTAAATTTGAAGCCGCCTCTGAAAGCGCAATAACGTAATAACTTGCGATAGAAGCGTCAAGAACCGGCAAATCAACTTCATCAATCTTTGCGCCTTTTGACTCAAACCATTTTCTGGTCTGATCAAAAACCGCTTTTACATCAGAATCAAGACCTTTTGTTTCAAGAAACTGTTTTGGAATCGCAACTTTTAACGAATCCATATTTTTATACGGTTCAAGATTCTTTAATTTTTCAGTTTCTGGAAGATTCGCTGAAGTGTCATCATAAAAATCTTCACCGGCCATTGCAGCCAAAGGAATCGCAATATCAGAAGGTGTATGCCCCATGATTCCAACTTGATCAAGAGATGAACCATAAGCGACAACACCCCAACGAGACAAAACGCCATAAGTTGGCTTTAAACCATAAATTCCGCAGTAAGAAGCCGGAAGTCGAACTGAACCGCCAGTTTCTGTTCCAAGAGAAAACAATGCCTGGTTTGCGCAAACGGCTGCGGCTGAACCACCAGAAGAACCGCCAGAAACATATTCGCGGTTGATAGGATTTCTTGTTGCGCCATAAGAAGAATATTCAGTTGAAGAACCCATCGCAAATTCATCCTGGTTGCAACGACCAAGAGGAATTGCACCTGCCGATTCCAGCCGGGTCACAACAGTCGCATTGTAAGGCGCAGTATAACCCTGAAGAATTTTGGAGCCACAAGTAAGTTTGTGCCCTTTTGAACTGATATTGTCTTTATTTGCAAAAGGAATTCCTAAAAGCGGCTTTTTTTCAAAAAGTTCGTCCAGTTTTCCTTCATTTTTTGCATTTTGAATTTCTTTGTCCGCTTCTTCTGCCTTTTGGAGCGCATCGCTGTAAAGTTCCAAAAAAGCATTTAACGGTTTTTCTGAAGCTTTGTCCTTTTCAAAAGTTTCAACCGACTCTTTTACAAGATTAACGCTGGTTGTCTTTCCTGATTTTAAGGCTTCAACAGTTTGTTTTATTGTATACATAATTTTTCCTTCAGATTAATGAGGTTTTAGGGGCAACGCCCCTAGGAGAAGGGGTAGTTTGCAACGAAGTGCAAACGAGGGGGAGACTTCCCCCGCCTGATATTAAGCACCCTCGCCAAGAACTTTTGGAACCTGGAAATATCCGTCCATAAATTCATCTGTAATCTTTTTTACATCGGAAATATCAAGTCCTGGCACAACTGTATCGTCGCGAAGTTTTTCCACTTCTGTTGAAGGATATGCATCATACGGATTTTCGCTGTCATCGTATTTTGAAAGAATATCGAAATATCCGACAATTTCATCAACCTGTTTTTTTAAGGTTTCAAGATTTGTGCTTTCCGGAGAAAGGCGCGAAAGATAAAGGAGATTGTTCAGCGTCTCCTCGTCAATTTGTTTGTGAGTACTCATATATTCATTATAAAAAAAAATTGCCGCTTATACAATAAAATTGAATGGCAAAATGCAGCCCAAAAATGACTGCAATTGCCACGGAAAATTAAAATTGAGCGGAGCAGCTTACATTTTTATTAAAAATGCCTTGCCGGCCGGAACTTTTAGACTAAGTTTGCCGTTTTTAACAGAACATTCAAGCGATGTTCCAAGCACATCAGTTGCAGGAGCCGTTTTTTCCGCAAAATTTGTTCCAAAAATGCGTAGAGGAAGATCGATTGTGCGCTCCTGGTCATCGCTGGAAACAACTGTGAACCACAATTCCTCGGACGTAAAGCGCGCATAGGCAAAAACATTATTGTCATCGCTAACAACTTTGAATCCGCCGTCTTTGAACGCCGCGGATGAAGTTTTTACGTGGCAAAGGGAAGAGTACAGTTTGTATGCAGAGAGATTTTCAATATCTTTGTTCCACGGCATAGGATAGCGGCAACCTTCAATTGTCTCTGTATATCCGCCGATGTCCGCCTCGTCGCCATAATAAACATTTGTACATCCCGGCAATGTAAAAATCAGGATAACCGCACCGCGCACAAAATCCGGTTTCATGTTTTTATCATTATGAAAACGAGAAATATCGTGGCTGTCCAGAAGATTGAACAGATTCTGCTGGATTACAAACGGCAGCCGCGCAAGATATTTTGTGACGCAATTTGAAAAATCCTTTGCCGTCCACTTAAAATGAACGCAATTAAGCTCCGGAACATGGGAATTATGGAAATCAACTTGGCCGTAAAAACCGCGGATTGCCCTGCACGAGATATAATAGTTCATCGGGCTGTCCCATTCGTTTCCGTTTAAAAACTGAGTGCAGTCCGTCCAGTCTTCAGCAAGAATATACGCTTCAGGATTTTCCTCTTTTATGCTTTTACGAATTTCCGGCCAAACTTCATGATGAAGCTGCAACTTGTCATTGCGAGCCATTGTGTCGGCAACATCAAAACGCCAACCGTCAATTCCATAAGGTTTTTTAAGCCATTTTTTTACAACCGAATCTTTGTCCCGGTAAAGCCGGTTCCTTAATTTTTGGCTCTGATAATTCAAGGTCGGAAGAGAAGGAACATCAAACCAGCATTTGTAAGTATTGTCCGCATTAAAGAAATAATATTCGCGCTCCTCTGACTTTGGATTGTTGTATGCACCTTCTGATTTTGGGAAAAACACACCATCTTTGTTGAACCAGCGGTTTGCAGTTCCTGTGTGATTTATTGAAACATCCAGAATGATTTTCATGTCGTTCTTGTGAAGTTCTTCTATCAAATCCTGCAAAGCCTCGTTTCCGCCAAAATGCGGATCAACATGAAAATAATCCAGACAGTCATATTTGTGCACAGTTGCTGCATAAAAAATCGGGTTCAAATAAAGCGCCGTAACGCCAAGTTTCTTAAGATATGGAATTTTTTGCCTTACACCGATAAGATCGCCGCCATAAAAATCAAGGCAGAAAACCTTTGAATAATCCTGAGGAACTTGATTCCAATCTTTTACCTGAATCGAAGGATGACCTTCAAATTGATACTCATTGTCCTTTACGCTGATTTCCGGATTTCCATTGCAAAATCTTTCCGGAAAAATCTGATAAAATACCGCGTTTTTCACCCATTCAGGCTGCAAATAATCTGTAAGAATCCTGAAATTTCTTCCTTCATCAGGAATATAAGTTTTTACGCCGTCCTGCGTGTAATAATATATGCATTTTTCTGTGGCAAGAACAAAATAATACGAATATTCATCTTCCCAGATTGTAACTTCGCCTTCGTAACGGCAAAGCCCATTTTTTGAGCCAGTTTTAAGCATTTTCACGTCAATGCCAACGCCATTCTTTTTTCCGCAGAAAAACACATTTTTTACAGACGCATTTTCTTCCATTTGAAGAGCAATTTTTACAGTTTCACCTTTTTTTGGGCAAGGATTATTTACAAAATATTTTGAACCGTCGCTATAAACGCTGTCTAACCATTCTTCTGAATAACACATGTCATAAGTTTAACATGAAATTTCAAATTTTCAAAAAAAATCAGACAAAAATTTTAATACAAGACATTTTCTTCCAGCTGAAGCACGAGATTTTCCGCATGAATCAGTCTTTTATTATATCGAGTTTTTTGCCCTGATATTCAGGCATAAACTTTTTGCGCTCGCCGTTTTCAAACTGGACTTCAATAACAACTTCGCCGGAATCCGCATCACTCTTCACTATTTGCCCGTAACCATAATCATCGTTATAAAGGCGGACACCTTTTTTCCATTTTTCAAGCAGTTCCGCCTTAGGAGAAAGCTCTTTTTCTCCGCCAGAAACATTCGCATTTGAATAACAAAGAGGAACTCGTCCCATGACATTAAAGACATCTCCAGCCTCAAGAAGGAAACGGCTCGGCATCATCGGCTGTGTCCTTCCGTAAAGACGACGCATTGCGCAACTGGTGATATAAAGCTCATTTTTTGCACGCGTAATTCCAACGTAAAACAGGCGACGCTCTTCTTCCAGTTCCTCGCAAACTTTTTCTTCGCGCGGGAAAATTCCATTTTCAAGACCAGTTATTATAACGCGGTTAAATTCCAATCCTTTCGTATTGTGCAAGGTAATCAAAGTTACAGCATCCGCAGAATCATCATTTTGTTCCGCAAGGCTTCTGTCCAGCTCAATTGAATCCAAAAAATCCAGCAATCCACGCCGAGAATAAGGATACGGAACTGCGCTGTTCACCAACTCCTGCAGGTTCTGAATCCGGTTTGTTCCATCAATCTCATCCTGACTTTTGTGATATTCATCAAGCCCGGACTCTTCAATAACACGCTGAATAAAAACCGAAAGCCGCTCAAAATCTTTTTCAGCGCCCGGCAACTCAGCTTTACTGCGAGCCACATTCCCTGAACCAGCAGAATCAGCAACATCTCCAGAAACCGGCGCAACCGAAGAAATTGCCCTTTCCGCAAGCAAATCCACCTGAAAATCCTCTGGAATTTCCTTTGATTTTTCATCAAGCTCGCCCAGAAGTTTTTTCATTATCGCACAAAAATCCTTCAACCCTTCCTTTGCCTTTTTTGACAAAGTTTCAGCGCAATTTTCAGCCGCATCCAAAAGATTCAAATTTTCAATCAAAGTTCCAACCGAAGAATATGCGGCAGCAACAATTTTTTCCTGCGATTTTTCGCCAATTCCACGCACAGGCTTGTTCACAATCCTGGCAAATGCAAGCTCATCGCGCGGATTCACAAGAAGCGAAAGATAACTCAGCGCGTCTTTAATTTCCTCGCGCTCATAAAATTTCAATGAGCCGACAACCGCGTAAGGGATTTTTTTGTGCAAAAATTCAGTTTCCAGCCCAAGCGACTGCGCGTTCGTCCTGTAAAGCACGGCAAAATCGCTGTAATGCGCCTTTTGAGTTTCTACCGCTTTCTGAATCAGCTGAGCGCAAAAAGCCGCCTCTTTATCCTGATTTTCAAGAAAGACCAGAACTGGCGCAGTTCCTTCCCCGCGCGCCGCAACAAGCGTTTTTCCAAGCCGGTCAGTATTGTTCGAGACAACCGCATCTGCCGCCGCAAGAATTTTTCCAGTCGAGCGGTAATTTCTTTCAAGCCGTATAATTTTTGTACCCGGAAAAAGATTCGGAAACTTCAAAATATTCTGAACTTCCGCTCCGCGAAATTTATAAATCGACTGGTCATCATCGCCGACAACGCAGACATAAGTTCCGGAATTTTCCTTGACTCCGCTCAACGCCTGCAAAAGCCGGAACTGCGCAACATTCGAATCCTGATACTCATCAACCATAATAACGCGGAATCTGTGCAGCATCTGGTTCCGTATTGTCTCATTTTTTTCAATAATCTGAACTGGACGCATAATCAAATCGCCAAAATCCGCGTTTCCAGTCGCCTTTAGCCGCTGCTCGTAAGCCGCATAAATTTCCGCAAGTTTTCCATCTTTATCAAACTCCGAAAGATTGTCATCCGGCGTAAGGCAATAATCCTTGCAAAGCGAAATTTTATGAGCCGCAAGATTCGCCTGCTTTTTTGTCATTCCCGGCACAGCCTTCATTATAAGTGAAGCAGAATCGTCATCGTCGTAAACCGTAAAATTCGGGTCAAGCCCAGCCTCTTCCGCATAACGCCGCAAAAACCACGCGCCAAAAGAGTGAAAAGTTTTTATCTGCGCCTGTTCCGCCAGCGGCTCCAATTTTATCGCGCGCTCTTTCATCTCATTCGCGGCCTTTTTTGTAAAAGTCACCGCAAGAATCGACCACGGCTGAACATTTTCATGCTGAATCAGATACGCAATTTTTGTTGTAATCACACGGGTTTTTCCCGACCCCGCACCAGCAAGAATCAGCAGCGGCGAACCAGAATGTGTAACCGCCTCCGTCTGCTCCGGATTCAGCGACTCAAGATATTCAAATGCCATTTTCTTTTCCTTTTTTGGGCGCAAATTTCTTCAGCAAACGGGCTTTCCATGGCTACCCTCACGGTCGGTGCAAAAATTTTTCTTCAAAAAATTTTTGCACTTGCTACGCAACCATTCCAATCCCGCGCAGGATTCTTCTCAAAACTTTTATTTCATGCTCAAGTTTTTAATCAGCCTAAATGTCGATTTTTTCCGTAGCATAAGTCAAAGCTTCAGTTCCTGAACTTTCATTTCCGCTGTTAAGCTGGGAATCACCAACCAAAATCGCATCAAGGTCAACATCGCTGCTTGCCTCAACCCTGACTTTCACAAAACGCCCCGGTTTCACAAGTTCATTTTGATTTCCAAATTCTTTTTCGTAGCGCACAACAACGGAACCGTCAACTTCTGGAGCTTGAAACCATGCTCTGCCAATCGCAAGACCTTCGTCGCCTTTAACAATTTCTTCTATTAAAACATCATATTCTTTGCCAACTCTGGCAGCAAGATGACGCTTTGTAATCTCCGCCTGAACCGAAACAAGCTCATCAGCGCGCGCTTTAGAAATTTTCGCCTTAACGCGGTTTTTCATTGAATACGCGGGCGTATCTTCCTCTCGGCTGTATGGAAAACATCCAGACCAGTCGCTTTCCAACTTTTTCAAAAATTCAACGGTTTCCAAAGCCTCTTCATCAGTCTCGCCTGGAAAACCAGTCAAGAATGTTGTGCGCAAAGTTGCATCCGGCAAAGCCGTCCGAATATCAGAAGCAAGCCGCAAATATTCCTCAGCGCTCCCCTTCCGGTTCATCTTGTGAATAATGTTTTCGCTTCCGCTCTGAAAAGGAATATCAAAATACGGAAGAAGTCTTTTGTCTTTTTGCATAACAGCAAGAATATCGCGGTTAAAATGATCCGGATGAATATAAAGCGGACGCACAATGAATTTCCCAGGCAACGCAGAAATCATCTCCAGCAGTTTCGCCAGCCCAGAAACTGAATCTGTTCCCAAATTTCTGCCATTTTCCCACTTTGGCAAAGCAAGACGACCAGTTCCAAAAACATTGTCATTTTCACCAGTTCCGTACGCCGCCAAATCCTGCCCAATAAGATTAAATTCAACAACGCCACGGGAATACAAATCCTTTATTTCATTTACAATACTCAACGCAGGGCGGCTTCTAAGTTCACCGCGAATAACAGGAATCGCGCAGAACGAACAATGGTTAGAACAACCTTCCGTAATTTTAACAAATGCGCTTCCATGATAAGAAAGCAGAACACGACGCTCTCCAACACAAACGCCTTCCTGCTTATACGTTTCAACCGGGCGTTCGCCTTTCAGCATTGATTTTACAGTCTCATCGATTTTATCAAGGTTTCCATTTCCAAAAATCGCATCGGCTTCCGGCAACTGCTCTTTCAAGGTATTTGCATAACGTTCAGCAAGACAACCCGTAAGCAGAATTTTTGCGTTCGGATACTGATTTTTTGCAGAATAAACCGCCTCAAGAGATTCTTTTTTTGCAGATTCAATAAAACCGCAGGAATTAACGATTATAAAATCCGCTTCTGCTGCATCAAAAGTCTGTTCCATTCCAAGATTAAGCATCCTGTTAATAATAAGTTCGCCATCAACCTGATTTTTTGCACATCCGTGCTGATCTATAAAAAATTTAGTCAAGTTCAATTACCACCAGTTTGTACTTTCCGTCAGTGTCTTTTATCCACTTGATGTCTTCCGCCAAAACCTGTCCTGCCTTACCAATTTCCAAATCGTAAGTTCTTGCGTCCGCGACAATGCCAAACTTAACAGTATTGCAGTTAGACATCCAAAGACGAACGCCGTTATTTGCCGTAATTGTTGCAACTTCGCCGCTTGTAAAATACGCTTCAATCGCGTCACGGCGGTCAATTTTATAGCGGAATTCGCATGCGCCGCGGAAACTGGCATTAATCGTGAATGGATAAGCCCGGTTGTCTTCAAGAATGACAACTTGTTTGTGCCTGTTTTCAACTTCTGTGGCAAGCGGAATCTCTTCCTGTCTAACAGCAGAGATATAAGCACCTTCACCGCGCTTCAAAATTCTAACTTCAGCTCCGCGCGCTTCATTTGTTGAAGAAATATCTGAGACATAGACTATCAAATCTGTGTTTGAATCACCATCTATATCAAGCTCAGATTCTTCCGCCAAATCAGTGTACAAAGTTCCAACCGGACATTGAAGCCCGAACTGAGAAAGAGTATCGCTTACAGTAAGCACAACCTGCCCCTGAACGCCCGGAAAAATAATCTGGTCACCTTTATAGAGTCGGGTTGTCAAAGCCTTGTCCGTAAGCTCATATTTTTTTGAGGTATTTTCTTTATCAAGGACAACATCTTCTGTTGTCGCATTTTTTTTCTTCATTATAAAGATAAGAAGAACTGCAAAAATCGCTATGACAAAAATCCCGATTCCGCAAGAAATCAGTGGCCAAAAATATGCAGGTTTTTCATGAACATAAAGATTTTCAGGAATTGGTGCCTCCTGAAGTTTTTTATTTTTATACAAAGTCAATACAGTCTCAGGATTTACACCAAGATATTCGGCATAATTTCGCATAAATCCCTGCATATACGCTTCGCCCGGAAAAGCATTATCGTCCTCTTCTTCTAATCCCACAACATAAGAATAAGTAATCGAAGTTTCACGGGCGGCAGTTTCTCTATCAATATTCTTGGATTCACGCGCCTTTTTTAAAATTTCGCCATAACTTTCCATTAAACTTTACTCCGAAAACAAAAAGTTATTGTAATTGTTTGCAGATGACGGCGGATCATAAATAAAACGCTGATCAGAAATATCAGAATTTATTTTATATCCTGTAAAATTGAATACAAAAGTTTCACCATGAGGTGTCGCAGCTTCAACACGACGGATAAGTTTTGTCTCCGCATTGACTGCAAGTTTAATGTAACGGAACGCCTCTGAAGAATTTCTTCTTGAAAGAACAAGTTTAACAACTTTTTCAGAAGAACCTTCCTCAAGCAGAACAGGCTCCTGTCCAACTTCATAAGCCACAACATAATAACGGCTCAAAAGAGAAAGTCCCTGAGCCGTGTTCAAATTTGCCGCATTGCCAGAGCCTTCTGTTTTCACAGACTGCTGAAGAACGGCTGCTTCTTCCGGAAGATAAACAGTGAGCATATCACCATTAAAAACAATAACCTGATCTGCCGGCGAAGTAAAATCCATGCGCAGCAAATCCGGTTTTTTGTATGAAACTTTTCCAGACATATCGCGCTTGTCTGCACGAATGTCAAAATCAGCCTCATAATCTTTTAAAGTCGCGTAATATTCAGAAATAGTCTTAAAATATGCACTTGCGGTTGTAATTGCCTGTGCAGAAGCCACTGTCGCAAACAAGAAAAAAGCAATAGCGCCAGCAGCAAATTTTGCGTATTTTTTCATAAAGTTTATTTTATTATAACTAAATAACGCGGTCAAGTAAGAGGAGCTGCAAGTTCATCGCAATGCTTTGCACCATTCACAATGTCGTAGAATTCCTTGCCGTCCATAGTTTCTTTTTCTTTTAGACGGTCAGAAATGTATTCAAGCAAATCCTTGTGTTCCTCAAGAAGCTTCAAGACATACTCATAACGTTCTTCCATAACTTTGGCAATTTCGTTATCAATATAATTCTGAGTTTCCTCACTGAATTCACGCACAAGATTCGGATCGCCACCACGATTTCCAAGAACCCCTTTTCCAAGAGTCATATTCTTGAATTTGTCGCTCATTCCGTAATCAACAATCATCTGCTTAAGAATATCTGTTGCGCGCGCAATATCATTTGAAGCACCGGTTGAAATATCCCCAAGGATAATCTGTTCCGCGGCACGTCCACCGAGCAAAGTATCAACCTCGTTTATCATATCTTTGCGGGTAAGCGCAAATTTTTCCTCTTTGTCGCGGTACTGCGTAAATCCGCCAACTCCATTTGAACGAGGAACAACCGTAATTTTATTGACCGGCGGATAATCTGGTGTAAATGCGCCAACAAGAGCGTGTCCAGTTTCGTGTACAGAAGTAAGCCGAAGCTGCTTTTCCTTGTCTTTTTTTGTCTTCTTTTTAAGCCCGATGCTGACCTTATCAATCGCATCATTAAAATCATCCATCGTTACAAGCTTATGACCATTTCTTACAGCAAGAAGAGCCGCCTCATTAACAACATTCGCAAGATCCGCACCAGCAAAACCACTTGTTCCATGCGCAATTGAAACAAAATCAACATCATCCGCGATTTTTACGTGTTTTGCATGGATTCTAAGGATTGCCTCGCGCCCTTCGACATCCGGCCGTTCAACAGGAACCTGACGGTCAAAACGCCCCGGACGGAGCAACGCCGGATCAAGGATATCAGCACGGTTCGTTGCCGCAAGGACAATCAAGCCCTTTTCATTTTCAAAACCATCCATCTCAACCAAAAGCTGGTTCAGAGTCTGTTCCCGCTCATCGTTTCCACCGCCGAAACCGTTCACGCGGCTTTTTCCAAGAGCGTCAATTTCATCAATAAAAATAATACAAGGAGCTTTTTCACGTGCCTGCTTAAAAAGATCGCGGACTCGGCTTGCACCAACACCAACAAACATTTCAACAAAGTCTGAGCCAGAAATACTGAAAAAAGGAACTCCTGCCTCTCCTGCAACAGCACGGGCAAGCATTGTCTTTCCAGTTCCCGGAGGGCCAACAAGCAAAACGCCTTTCGGAATTTTACCACCGATATCTGTATATTTTTTCGGGGATTTCAAAAAATCAACAACTTCAACAAGCTCTTCTTTGGCCTCATCAACGCCGGCAACATCCGCAAAACGAGTTTTTACTTTTCCTTCCTCAACAGCTTTTGCCCTTGAACCGCCAGCTCCAAAAATGCTTCCCATTCCGCCGGAACTTCCGCCCATTTTCTTGAACAGAATAAACCAGATAATAGCAAAGAAAATAATTGGTCCTGCAAGAGAAATCAACATTGAAAGGAACGCATTATTCTGCTTTGTGACAAATTTATACGTGACTTTTTTTTCGTCCAGAAGCTCAATGAATTTTGAAAGCGGATAACCACTTGCCTTGTAGACCGGGCGACTTTCACGGGAAGCAACTTCCTTCGCAAAAACGCGGAAACCTTTTTCTTCCTTATTATTTTCTTCTGGAAGAACTAGCTGCGGACCATAGCCAAGATAATAATTTTCACCGATTTCAACTTCTACAATCTGCCCGTCCAGAACCATTTCACGGAATTTTGAAAATTCAACTTCTGAGACAGAAAGTTTTCCCGGAAAATTCAACTGGACGATTGTAAGTCCAATCAAAAGCAAAAGCAAAAATCCCAGAAACGAAAAATTCCGCTTTGGCCGCTTGTTTCTTTTTTTATTATTTTTGTCTTTTTCAGGACCTTCCAGCTTAAAAAAACTGTACGGGTCAAAATCATTCATATCGTCTTTTTTTGAACCATTATTTTTGCTCATCAAAAATCCTTGTCAGCTTTAATTTTGAGTTTTTAATCAATGTGAAAAATCCGCCTACGCTTTTATCTTATTTTCACAAACTCAAAATCAATTCTATCAAAATATTCTTATTTTTAATATACGAAGTATTGCGCAAATTGTCGATAAATTTCAGTTTTTTAGTAAAGTTTTTTTTTCAGATTCCGAAAATGAAAGAGATTAACTGGATTTTTCCAGGGAGGTTAAATTTATGGCATTTAATCAGGCTTATTCTGCATATCAAAAAACCAATGTTACAACTGCCAGCCAAGGAAAACTTGTTGTTCTTTTGTATGAGGCGGCTGTAAAAAAATTAAATTCCGCGCTTTCTCTGATGGATTCAGACGGCAACCTAAAGCCAGGCGACATTGAAAATTTCACAAAACTAATCCAGAAGGCGCAGGCGATAATCACAGAACTTCAGGTTTCGCTTGATATGGAAAAAGGTGGCGACATTTCAAAAAATCTTATGTCGCTCTACATATATTTTAACAATGAGCTTACTGACGCAATTTTTAAACACACAAAAGAAAAGATTGAATTTGTAGTAAACATGATGAATGAGCTTCTTGGCGCCTGGAGGACGGCTTCAAACAGCGTTGCAAATGCGCCGGCAAACACTTCTTTAAGAGAATCGACGCTGGACATAACTGGCTAACAGAAAAAAGCGGGAGGAAATTATGGCAGAACTTACCGACGAAGAACTGAATGAAAGGGTCGCGATTTTAAGAAGATTCAGAATTCTTCTTGAACAGCAGCGGTCAAAATTCCAGGAATACCTGAACGTACTTGAAAAACAGGAAGGCGCAATCTCAAAAGAAGACACAAATGCGATTATCAGCCATGCGGAGCTTGAGCAGCAAGTTGTGGCGGGAATCAAAAACCTTCAGAAAGTGATTGTACCAATGTCCGAAATATACAAGTCTTCCGCACAAAACGTCACCTCTGAAAACGACAAGTCTGTTGAATCAATCCAGAATGAGCTGGAAAAACTTCAGGACAAAGTTCTTGCGCAAAACCAGAAAAACCGCGAGCTTTTGAAAAAGCATCTTGTGCAAATCCGCAGCCAGATTGAAAACTTCAAGAATCCATACAGAAAAAACAGAAGCATTTATGCTTCAGCACAAAATGCGCACGGTTCACTGGTTGCAGTAGAAGTATAATAAAAGCTGAAAATTCAAGTTTTTGAAAATCCTGAAAAACCGCTCACGTTGGATTTCCAATTTGCTCCAGATGGTTGGGCTCGCGCTTCGCTTGTAGAGATTTGGGTACCGGGCACTTTAATTGATTCAATCGCCCAAAATCTTCACAAATTGTAAATCCGCCTGCGCTTTTGTTTCTTTTGCTAGAAAAACTTGAATTTTATTTTTTAGAGCGTTATTTATGGAAGAAATTGCAATTATTGTGGCTTGCGCAAAAAATCGGGGAATTGGCGCAAACGGTAAAATTCCATGGAAAATCCCGGAAGAAAGCGCGCATTTCAAAAGCACAACAACCGGTTGCGCAGTTATTTTTGGAAGAAAATCTTTTGAAGAAATCGGGAGACCGCTTCCTGGAAGATTTAACGTTGTGGTTTCCACGACAAAAAATTTTGATTATTTAAATTCCGGAAAACAAAATGCGCCAAAAATAGAAACGGCCGATTCCCTGGAAAATGCGATTGCACTGTGCAGGGACGCCGGTTATTCAAAGATTTTTATCTGCGGGGGAGAACGGATTTACCGGGAGGCACTGGACAAAAATCTTTGCGGCAAAATTATCCTTTCCAAGATTGACGAAAATTTTCCGTGCGACTCAGCAAATGCCGACGCGTTTTTTCCGGACTTTAACAAAAATGACTGGATTTGCGAAAAAACAGAACCGCACAATTTTTTTACGGTTTTTTACTACAAACATAAATAGCTGGGCGAGTGCGGCAAGGATAGGAGTCCCAGCAGGCGAAATCCGGAAGGGCGGATAGCCTGATTTTTGGAATTTGCCGTAGGCAAATGGACAAAAAGCCGCCCGGAAAATTCTTAACTTTAAATCATAAGCAAGAATTCTTTTGCCCTGATTGCGACAATTCATTAAGATTAAGGAATGAAAAAAAACAAAGTTTTTTTAGCCTTGATTTTCGCGGCTGTTTTGGGATGCGGCGCATATCTTTTATTTTTTCAGAAAGCTCCGGCTTCTGTGCCATACAAAACTTTTTACAATGAAGTTTCCGAAGGAAAAATTTCAGAAGCGACGATTTTTCCAGACAAAATCAATTTCAAATATGCTGGCGGCGAAAGTGTTTTTTTAACAGAAAACCCGAATTCGCCGAATTTGAAGGAATTTCTTCTATTAAATAATGTTCAGATTAAAGAAGAAAAAGATTTTTCAGAAATTATTTCCACAATTCTTGATGTTGTTTTTTACGTGATATTTTTCGCGGTGATTATTTTTGCATTCAGGAAATTTATTTCTCCGAACACTTTTAAAACTGTCCGCAAAACCGGCGTGAAATTCAGCGATATTGTTGGAATGGAAAATCTGAAAAAGGACATGATGCAGATTGCCGATATTATGAAAAATCCTGCCGAATACAGGGCCAAGGGAATAAGAATGCCAAAGGGAATTCTTCTGGAAGGCGCACCGGGAAACGGAAAAACGCTTTTTGCTCGTGCGCTGGCTGGAGAGGCCAAGGTGAATTTTATTCCGGCGAAAGCGACTGATTTTGAAAGCATGTTCATGGCAATCGGACCGGCAAAAGTAAAGCTTCTTTTTGCAAAGGCTCGGCGACACACTCCTTGCATTGTTTTTATTGATGAATTTGACGGAATCGGAACAAGAAGAAATTATTCTGGCTCAGCAATTGAAACTGAGAACACAAGAATTGTGACCGCTCTTTTAAATGAGCTGGATGGGTTTACGCCGCATGACGGAATTCTCGTGCTTGCAGCGACAAACAGCCGCGCCGCCCTGGATGAAGCATTGATTCGCCCCGGACGTTTTGACGCAAAATACACAGTTCCTTTTCCGGACCTGGAAACACGTGAAAAACTGATTGAAAAATATTCCGCGGGGAAAAATTCTTCCTGCGACACAAAAATTCTTGCAAAAAATTTCAATGGCTTCAGTTGCGCCCAGATTGAATCTGTAATCAACAGGGCGGCTCTTATCGCAAGCCAGCAGAACCGCAGTGAATTTTCAGAACAAGATATCAAGGAGGCTTTAAAAGAAATATAATGGACAGCGCAAAAAATAAAATTGACATGCTAAATGGCTCTCTTTGGGATAAAATCCTTATTTTTGCAGTTCCGATTGCTGCGAGCAATATTCTTCAGCAGTTGTTCAATTCTGCGGATGCGGCGGTTGCCGGGCGTTTTGCCGGAAGCCAATCTCTTGCCGCTGTTGGAAGCAACGGTCCGATAATCAATATTATAATCAGCCTTTTTGTCGGCGTTTCGCTTGGAGCGAATGTAATAATCGCGAATTTTATAGGTGCGGGAAAAAAGCAAGAAATCCAGAACTCGGTTCATACGACCATAACGTTTGCGCTGATTGCCGGATTTGCGCTGATTTTTATCGGCTGGTTCATCGCAAAGCCTTTTCTTCTTTTTATAAATACACCAGAGGATGTGATTGACCTTGCCACGCTTTATCTGCGCATTTATTTTATGGGAATGCCGTTTTTTATGCTTTACAACTTCGGCTCTTCAATTTTAAGAAGCAAAGGCGACACAAGACGACCGCTTTTTGCGCTTATAATATCCGGGATCCTGAATGTTCTTTTAAATCTTCTTCTGGTAATTGTTTTTCATCTTGGAGTTGCCGGAGTTGCGATTTCTACTGTGATTTCGACAGGAATAAGCTCAGCTTTGGTTGTTTCATTTCTTGTTCGCGAAACAGATGAACTTCGACTTGATTTTAAGAAGCTTGGAATCCATACGCATATTCTTTCAAAAATGATGAAAATCGGAATTCCTTCCGGGCTTCAATCGGTTCTGTTTGCAGTTTCAAATTTGATTGTACAAAGCTCAATAAATTCTTTTGGTTCAAAAGCAATGGCTGGCTCGGCAAGTGAACTGAACTATGAGCTTTTCAGCTATTATGTCGTCCTTGCTTTTAACATGGCAACAACTTCGTTCACTAGCCAGAATCTTGGCGCGCAAAAATTTGACCGTTGCCGGAAAGTAAATCTTCTATGCGTTCTGTTCGGAGTCTGTTTTAGCGGACTTCTTGATTTCCTCTTTGTTTTCTTCAGGAATTTCTTTATTTCAGTTTATACGGTAGACCCTGAAGCCATAAAATTCGGCGTTGAAAGAATGTTGTTCGTTGTGTCTTTCCAATGTATAGCGGCAACTTATGAAGTTTCTGCCTCAACAATCCGCGCATTGGGACATTCAATGCTTCCTGCCGCACTGAGCATTTTATTCATCTGCATTTTCCGAGTTTTCTGGGTAAAAATTATTTTTCCGAATTACGCGATGATTCCTGTTCTTCAAAATTTCAGCCGCTGGATCAGCCTTCTGCTTGTGTATCCAATCAGCTGGATTATGACAGGAATTGCCATGGTTATATCGTATATTGTCATTGCAAAAAAGACATATAATTAGTATAGTATAATTTATATGGCTGAAAAAAAATTCACAGTTTTAGATTTGCTTGACCTCGATTTGCCAGGACACGACGCACTTGAATTAAAATGCATCGCAGGTCGCCGCGGTTTGCCAAGGACGATAACAGTCCCAGACATTAACCGCCCGGGACTTGCAATTTCCGGATTTTTTGATGCATTTGCCTTTCAGCGAGTACAGCTTTTTGGGCGCGGAGAAACTGCGTATTTAAAGAAACTGCACGACGAAAACAAGACTGACACACTTCAGCAGCTTTTTAACTACAAGATTCCTTGCTGCATTTTTTCAAGCAGCAGAGAACCTACTGAAGATTTTTCGCGCCTTGCGGAAGAAGCCTGTTGCCCGATTCTTTCTACTCCACTCGACACTACTGATTTTTCAAAACGGCTTATCCGGGTTTTTACAAACACTTTTGCGCCAACAAAAACTCTACATGGCGTTCTTGTAGAAGTTTACGGAGTTGGAATTCTTCTTACAGGACATTCTGGCGTTGGAAAAAGCGAAACTGCGCTGGAACTTGTTGAGCGTGGACATCGTCTCGTTGCTGATGATATTGTTGAAGTCCGTTGTGTAAATGGAAATACAGTTCTTGGCCGAGGTGCAAATACTTTGATCAGTCACCACATGGAAATCCGCGGGCTTGGGATTATCAATATCTCAAAACTTTATGGCGTTGGCGCAATCCGCGACCAGAAGGAAATCCAGCTAGTTGTCCGCCTGGAGGAATGGGATCAGAACAAAATCTACGACCGACTTGGCGTGGACGAGCAATATATGGATATTCTTGGAGTAAAAGTTCCTGCGATTGATATTCCGGTTCGCCCCGGAAGAAACATGCCGATTATCATAGAAGCCGCCGCAATGAACGAGCGTCTAAAAAACATGGGCTACAATTCCGCAAGAGACTTTAACCAGAATGTTCTTAAATGGATTGAAAACGGCGTTGTAAAAAATGCGCTTACAGATTCAGACGATTCATATTGATAAAATAAACAAATATAAAGGAAAAAGATTATGAGAACAGAATGGAGAGGTTTCAAAGGAAACAAGTGGCAGACTGAGGTCAAACTTCGTGACTTCATTCAGAACAACTACACNNTATAAAGGAAAAAGATTATGACAGAAAAAATGCTTACAGTAAAAAACCGCGCAGGAATTCATGCTAGACCGGCAGCAATTATTGCCCAGACCGCCAACAAATATCAGTGTGAAGTTTCACTTTCACGTGATGACACAACAGTAAATGCAAAATCGATTATGGGTGTAATCACAATGGCAGCCGGCTACAACACAGTCCTGACTCTTCGCACAGATGGTCCGGATGAAGTTGAATGCGCAAACGAAATCGAAGCGCTTTTTGACTCAAGATTTGAAGAAGAATAAAAAATTTTATAAGGACTCAATATGAAACAGATAACAGAACGACAAAAAGAAGTTTTAGACTTTATTGCGGATTTTACAGAAACAAATGTCTACCCGCC
>DLKK01000009.1:11104-17676 GCA_002478955.1 Treponema sp. UBA7590 | reverse complement strand
CTCAGGGCTGTCCAGGATCACATTGCGGCTCTCCAGAAAAAAGGCTATCTCACAACAGAACAAAAACGTTCACGCTCAATCAGAATCCTTGTGGACGAACGACAGAAAGAAAATAAACCTTTTGTAAGCAAAGTCCCGTTGCTTGGAACTGTAGCCGCAGGAAGACCATTGCTCAGCGAAGAAAACCTTGACGGCTACGTAAATCTTACAGAACCATTTATCCGTCCAGGAAAAAGTTACTTTGCGCTCCGTGTACGAGGAACAAGCATGATAAACGCAGGAATTCTTGAAGGAGACCTTGCAGTTGTTGAGCAGGCAGACACAGCTTTGGACGGACAGATTGTTGTTGCAGTTTTAGATGACGCAATCACTTTAAAAAGATATTACAAAGAATCCTCACGAATCCGTTTACAACCGGAAAATCCAACGATGCAGCCGATTTATTGCACAGATGTCCGAATTGTGGGAATTCTTTCAAACATTGTAAGAACTTACTGATATGGCAGCAGTTTACCTTTACACAGGCCCTGAAAACGGCGAAAAAAATGATGCGGTCCAGAATATACGAACCGCATTAAAAAAGAAATTCGGCGAAATAGAAGAGTACAGTTATTATGCCTCTGAAACGCCCGTAAAAGATTTTATGGGAATTCTAGAAAACGAGTCTCTTTTTGCCAACGCAGTCTGTGTAACCGTAAAAAATGCTGAAATACTCAAAAAAAAGGAAGACATTGAAACTATCACAAAATGGATTTCCAGCTCAACATCGGAATCAAATGTGCTGATTCTTACAAGCGACGAAATTTCAATAGACACAAAAATTGAAAAATCTATTCCTGCAGCAAACAAAAAAATTTTCTGGGAAATGTTTGAAAACCAGAAAGTTCCGTGGATTCAGAATTTTTTCAGGAAAAACGGATATTCTATCAAGGAAGAAGCCGCTGAAGACATTCTGGAAATGATAGAAAACAACACCGAAGCGCTGAAAAACGAGTGTTCCCGATTCTTTATTCTTTTTCCAAAAGGAACGCAAATCACCGCAAAAGATGTTGATTCTGTTCTTTCCCATTCACGTGAAGAAAACGCATTCACCCTTTTTGAGGCAATGGCAGAAGGAATTCCAGAGCAAGAAAAGCGCCTTGAAAAATCGCTTGATATTCTGCAAAAAATCAGGCTTTCAAAAGAAAATTCCTCTGTAATGATTATCGCCGGGCTTACTTCGTGCTTCAGAAAACTTCTTTTGTGGCACAAACTACGCGTTCAAGGTCAAAATGACGACTTTAACTTGAAGATAAACGGATTCGCCAGCAAAAAACTGAAAACGCAATATTCAAAAGCGGCAAATCATTGGACTTCCGGGCAAACAACCGCAATTCTTGCTGATTTAGCGACTTCAGACATGGAAATCCGCTCATCAGGAACTCTTTTGGAAGATACAATCCTGCAGAAACTTATTTATGAAATTATTGTGAAAAAAGGCGCAACCTGTGCTTCCTATGATTTTTCAAACAAATAGAATTATTCAATATTTTCAATAAGCTTTTTCAGCGACTTTAATTCCTCATCGTTCAAAGTAACTCCCTTTCCCATTTTTGCATGCTCTGGCGCCCAGCTTCTAATATCATATTTTGCAGGACGTCCGCCCCAGCTCACTTTATTCAATTCAAGTGTCCAGCCTGTTTTACTAGTTGAAAGAACGCCAATTTTTTCAATTATCTCAAAAGAAAAATCATCTGCCATAAAAATCTCCTAAAACTAAAAAATTCTGCATTTATAATTTTACCATAAAATCTAAAATATTGCGAAGGAACTAAAGTTATTGTAAAATATAAGCATTAAAAATGGAGGTTTATTCACTTTGAAAAAAATCATTTTACCGGTTTTGCTCGCAGCAGTTTTTACCTTCGCCCTTACATCCTGCGGCTCAACACCAAAAACAGAAGATACAACAACATCTACCATAGAAGACAAGGTAAATGAAGTTGAGGACAAAGTTGAAGAAGCAACAAATGTTGACAATTCTTCCGCACTTGAAAAAACAGAAGCAGCAAGAAACGCGGCTTTGGAAGTTGGCGCTGATAAAATCGCGCAGGAACAGTTCAATGCGGCAGATGCGCTTTACAACACCTTAAAGACTCAGTCGGATTCAGGCTTGGATATTTCTGTTCCGCTTGGCGATGTTGAAAAAAGATACCAGGCGCTTACTGCATATTCAAAAGCCCTGGAAAACAAGAAGAAGATTGAAGACAACGAGCTTATCTCTTATGATGAGACTTCTTACAACGATGGATGCACAGCGCTTTCTGATTTTGAAAATCTGAACAACTCTACAAACCTGCTTGGAACCTTAATGCTTGACAAGGCTAACATGGCAAACGGAAAATTTATAAATGTCTTGAACAAAGCCTACAAGCAGCTTGCAAAAGAGGCACGAGTAAACGCATTCAAGGCAAAAAAGGATGCAGACGCGGTAAAAGCTGCTGTCTCCGCAAAAGCTGAATACACAAAGGCGGCGGAAGAATTCAAGTCTGGTGACCAGAATTACGCGATGCAGAACGCAGAGTCAGCTTACACACACTATTTAAAATCAACAGAACAGTTTACCTCAATCGCAGAAAAAGTCGCTGAAAAACGTGCCGAAGCGCAAAAGGCAATAGAAGAAGCCAAGGCAAAAGTTGAGGCTGCCGCAAATTACGCAACAAAAGCTGACCAGGAAAAACCTTTGGAAGGCGAAAATATTGAAGGAATCGAGCCGGAAGATGCAGTTCTTCTTGAAGCGGACTCTTATGCCGCTCCAGAATCACAGGAAGCTGAAATTCCAGAAGAAATTGAAGATTTTGATGTCGAGGAATTCAAGGGGAACGATTCATCACTTGAAGGACTTATAAAAGACGCAGCTGATTCTATCAACGAAGCAGTATCATCATCGGAGGCAAAATAATGAAAAAACTTATTGCTGCCGCAGCATTTTTGATTGCAGCCACTTCAATTTTTGCTGTTAGCTACAAAAACAATACATATCAGAAACTTGCAGACGAATATTCAAAAAAAGCAAACATCGCCTTTGACGCAGGTCAATACGATGATGCAGTTGAATATTCAAAAAAAGCCGCAGAAAATGCAGCGCTTTCACAGGCGTATATCGATTCGATGATGGCTCGATACAACGCTGAACAACAGCTAAAACTTGCAGAAAACAAAATAAAATGGGCAGAAGGAATCGGTTGTGAACGAACCTTCCCGATGGCCTATACCGCTGCAAAGGAAGCTTACGGAAATGCTGAATCCGCATTCGGAAAAGAAGATTATGCAGCTTCCCAGGATTATGCAAAGCAGGCAATTGCCGCCTTGGACGGAGTTTATGAAGTAACCCCTCTTCCTGAATATTATATCGTTCGCCCTTGGACTGAGACAAAGGACTGCTTCTGGAATATATCTGGACGCCCTTATGTTTACAACAATCCGCTTCTTTGGGAAAACCTTTATCAGGAAAACAAGAATAATATTCCTCAGCCAAACAACCCGAATCTTATCATGCCGGGAATGAAAATGAAAATTCCTAGTTTGACAGGCGAATATCGGGAAGGAACATACTCACCTTCCAAAAAATACGAAGCTTACGGAACAAAATAAAAAATGACCGAAAAAAAAGGTTTCTGCCGAAATAATTCATAACGCAGAAACCTTTTTTTATTAGAATAGTCTCTTCAACTCTTCAACAATTTCTTTGAATGTATCACAGGCCGCCTGAACAGGAGCTGGGCTTTCCATATCAACGCCGGCAACCCGCAGGCTTTCAATCGGATAGCGGCTTCCACCTGATTTCAAGAATTTAAAGTAATCTTCCCGCTCTTTTTCTCCACCAGATGTTACTCGTTTCGCCAGCGCCAACGCAGCTGAAATTCCGGTTGCATATTTATAAACATAGAATGCATTATAAAAATGCGGAATCCGCAAACCTTCCATGTCACTGTTTTCTTCAAAATGCATTTCCGGACCAAAATATAATTCCAGAAGTTCCCGGTAAGTTTTGCGCAAAAGTTTTGCCGTAAGCGGTTTTCCATTTTCAACAAATTCATGAGTCTTTAGCTCAAACTCCGCAAACATTGTCTGCCGGTGCAAAGTTGCAAGAATATCATCAGCGCGCATTGCAAGAAAATACTTCTTTTCATCTTCTGTTTTAGCATTTTTCAAAAGATATTCAAACACAAGCTCTTCATTGAATGTTGAAGCAACTTCCGCCTCAAAAATTGTGTAATCATAAGAAAGGAACGGATTATTGTGAATAGAATACCAGCTGTGCATTGAATGACCACCTTCGTGAGCCATTGTGAACACATCGCGGATATCATTTTCATCATAATTCAGAAGAATGTACGGATTTCCAATATACGAACCGCTAGAAAATGCACCGCTTCGTTTTCCAACATTCTCATAACGGTCAACCCAGCCGTTCTTCAATCCTTCACAAAGGCGATCCGTGTACTCTTTTCCCAAAGGAGAAAGCGCATTACGCACAATTTCAACAGCCTCATCGTAGCTGTGATGCATTTTTACAGATTTTACAAGAGGAACGTAAACATCATAATGACGAAGCTCATCCAGCCCCATAATTTTTTTCCGCAATGAATAATATTCGTGCAAAGTAGAAAGATTTTTGTGGACACAATCTATCAAATTATGGTAAACACTGAGAGGAACTTTATTTCCGTACAAAGCCGCCTGCAAACTGGAATCAAAACCTCGTGCGCGGACACGGAAAACATCCTGATTTACGTTACCGGCGTACAACGCGGAAATTACATTCTGAAAATCCTCAAACTTTTTGTAAAACTGCTTGTAAGTTGTCTCGCGGACTTTTCTGTCCTGATTTTTCAGCAATGCTGTAAAAGTTGTCTGCGTCAAAGGCATTTCTTCGCCGTTTACGTTTATTGTGCCAAATTGTTTGTTCAAATCAACATTTTCAAGGACACTGAAGGCATTATACGCAGTTTCAGCCGGTTGTGCCTGAAGTGAAAGAATTCTTTCCTCTTTTTCGCTTAAAGTATACTTATTGAAATGCAAAAGTTTTTCAACATAAATTTTATAATCTTTGAATTCTGGTCCGGAAATCCAAGACCTTAAAGTCTCTTCTGGAATCGAAAGCAATTCAGGATCCATAAAACTTAAATCCGACTGAAGTTTTGTGTAAGCCATCATCGCACGGCCTTCCCGGTCAGTTGCCTCACTGTCATCCTCATCGGCCTCATGCTGAAGACTTGCGTAGTGATAAACCGTTTCCAGCTTGAGTTCTGCCTGCTCCAAAGATTTTAATGCCGCAAGCAACGTTTTTGAATCTGAACCAAGCTTTCCTTTAAATTGAAGAACTTTTTCCGCAAGCGCAGGAAGTTCTTTTAAAGCCGATTCCCATTCCTCATTTGATTTATAGATAGAAGACAAGTCCCATTTGTCTGCCGCAGGGACTTCTGAACGTTTTGGAATTTTATTACTCATACAAAAATTATACCTTATTTCTTTTCAATGGTCGAACATAGAATTCAGACAATTTTCCAGTCTAGAAAAAACACTCCGCAAGAGCAACGCTTAACGGCAACGAAACAACGCAAAACAATGAAGTTGCAAGAACGCTAAGGCCTGCATAAGATTCATCCTTGTCAAAAAGTACCGCAAAACTAGAAACGCTCATCGCAACCGGACACAACGCCGCAATGTAAGTCACGTAGCACATCAACCGGATATCCTGAATACCGCTGAAAATTCTTGACGCGGCAAAAACAATCGCAAAAACAAATACAAGAACCACAACAAACCGAAGAATACAAAGTTTCACAATATGCCAAAGATATGATTTATTGAATCCGTGGAAATTTGCAAAAAGCATTCCCAGAAGGAACATTGCGAGCGCTGTATTCATTCCAGAAATCTGCTGGAGCGGAACAGAAATAATATCGTGGAGCCTGAACGGGCAGCAGAAAAGAATGAATCCCGCCACAACCGCAATAATATTTGGATTCAAAACGAGTTTTTTCACATTCACCTTGCCACAGAAAATTCCGTAGCCAAAAACCCAAAGAAAAATATTGAAAACCACAATAAACGGAAGAAGATAGAAAATCGCATTTGTTCCCGGAAAAATTCCATCAATCAATGGAATTCCAATAAAAGCACAGTTTGTGAAAACAACATTAAGCTTGTCAATCTGATCAAGTTCCTTCTCAGCCGGAGATTTTGATCTGCAAAAAATAAGTGCAATCGCAACCATCACAAAATGGATAATCACCGCCAAAGCTAGGACAATTCCAAAATTCCTAAGATTTTCGCTGTCAAATTCCATGTCAAACCGGCTAAAAACCAGAATCGGATTTACAAAATAAATAAGAATCTTAGAAACAAACTGCTGTTCCTGCTCGCCGAATTTAAATTGTCTTGTAACAATAAAACCGCTTGCCGCAATCAAAAACATTATCAAAAGCTGCTTAATAACAAGTAAATACATAATGATTCAGTATAGCGCAATCACATAATAAAAATCTATCAGCCCAAATGTTGATTTTTTTTTCTGAAGAAATAAA
>DLKK01000009.1:0-11013 GCA_002478955.1 Treponema sp. UBA7590 | reverse complement strand
CGCGCTTTTTCTGGTAGCTGATTCAATTTTTGTGCTGAATTTATAAATCTGACATTTGAGCTATTAAAATATGAAATCAAAATTTTTGAAAGACTATATTTTTTTTACAAGAACTGTTAAACTTTTCCGCGAGTGGGAATTATGAAAAAATTTTTTGAATGCGTTTTTATTGCCTCAGCCGCTTTTCTTATTTCATCGTGCGGAAAACAAACTGAATACAATTTTTCAGCGTCAAGCCTGATAACTTTATATGAAGCCCAGGAAAATGCGAAAGAGCTTGAACTTCCAACACAGACCTGGCATAAATCTGATAAAAACATCGTTGTTTTTTTTGGTTATGGATACAATGACGCGGAATTTGTTGAAAAGACAAAAACTCAGCTTTTTAAAAAATACGGAAACGCAAATGAAAACGGAAATCTGCTTGCGCTTGTTTTTCCGGATGATTTTAAGCACGGAAGCCGCACTTACACAACGAACCTTGCAAATATTCTTGATGACAAAGAAGTTTCCGGGCTTGTTATTCTTGGTGCGCCAGAAGGAACTTACCGGGCACTAACGCGACTTCAGGATGAATACAACGGAAAACTGCCATACCCGGTTATTTCGCTTTTTAGCCAGGATGATGTCTTGGGAACTGAATATACTTCTGACATTGTTTTGGATAAAAAACATAAGGCTCTGCTGAATGGAATTCTTGAGACTGAATCCGAACAGGAATTTTCAGAGGAAGTTTCTTCGATTTTAGAAAAAGCAGTTTTTTTTGCGGACATTTCTGATTCTCCATTTGAAAAAGACGCAAAACTTTTCAGCATTGCAAAAATGATTGCCGGTGACACAAAAATTTCTCGCTACGTAGATTCAGAAACTGGGCTGATTCCTATCAACCATTTCGTGCTGGACTAAAAAATGAACAATTTTTCTCAACTTGAAAATGGAATTATTGCCTCAAAAAAAGATTTGGAAACGCTCGAAAAAAACGAAAATCCCAAAATTCTTGTGCTTTCAGACAGTCACGGAGCCGCAGAAATTCTTTTGGAAATCGTTCAGAATTTCGGACCGAAAGTAGACGCTGTAATTTTTGCCGGAGACGGAATTTTCGACGTCTTTTACGTTCTTGAAAAAGCAAAAAAACATTTTTCATCGGCAAAATGGCTTCCACCTGTAATTGCATTTGCAAAAGGAAACAACGATCCGGAATCTTTTTTAACAGATTCTGAAAAACAGATAACCGTGCCTCAAAAAGTAACGCTAAAAACCGGCAACAGAACAATTCTTGTAAGCCACGGTCATTCAGAAGGCGTTTATTATGATTATTCAACATTGGAAGCAACGGCAAAAATCTACGGCGCAAATGCGGCAATTTTCGGGCACACACATGTTCCTACAGAATTCATGGGAACAACATATATCATGAATCCCGGAAGCATCGCCTCGCCACGGCACAGAAGCTTTCCAAGCTTTGCAGTCCTAGAAATTTCAAAAAAATACATAAATTCCATTTTTTACAGAATTGAATTCAACCAAAAACTGGAATTTATTCCATATCATCCGGAATCATTTTACGGATTTTAATTTTTCTAGAGATTTTCTCCAAGAGGAAAACCGGCATATTCATGCCCTGGATAAACGAGAACATCTTTCGGCAAAGTTGAATAAATCCGTTCCAAAGATTTGTTCATTTCAGCCTCACTTCCGCCCGGAAAATCAGTTCGTCCCCAGCTATGGTAAAAAATCGTATCGCCGGAAACCAGAATTTTCTCTTTTTCATTGTAGTAGCATACAGAACCTTTTGTGTGCCCCGGTGTATGCAAAACCTTCCAGGAAGCAAGCGCATCTTTCAGCTCTATGTCATCAGTTTTTATTATTGAGGACAAAAGCGGTTCACCGCAAAACGCAACGTCCGGCTCAGGAAGTCCTTCCAACGCAGGCAAAAATTTTTCAAATCCCATATCTTCAAGCTGAGATTTTTGGGCCTCTGAAGCATTTTTTCCAATCATTCTTGAATCTGCGCTGTGAACTACAAGCGGAACTTCATGGTAAAAAGACTTGCAGATTCCAGTTCCAGCAATATGATCAAAATGTCCATGCGTCAAAAGAAATGCCACTGGCTCAAGATTTTTTTCCTTTAAAAATCCGACAATTTTTTGAGAATCTCTTGTAAAACGGCAAGCCGCTGGATCAAAAACAAGAACTTTATTCTTGCAAAGCTCAATAATCCAAGTATTTATGCCAAAAGGACCTGTATTTAAAACGGAAATATTCATAAAACAAAAAAGCTGCCATCAAAATAAAATGGCAGCCTGAAAAAAATTACATTCCTGAATCGTCAGCTGGTTCAACGTGCGGAGCGCCAAAAGCCTCGTTTCCAGAAGCCTTTGTTGCTGCTGCATATGCCGCTGCATCTTCTGCGGCAGCCTGTTCATCCAAACCGTTTGTCATTGGAATTGAATCATCGTCCATAATCTCATCATCTTTTGTGCGGCTGTAACTTACCGCAAGTTTTCGGCCTCTGTAATCATAGCCGTTAAGAACAGAGATTGCCTTTTCAGCATCTTCCTTAAAAAGCTGAACGAATGAATAATTTGCCAAAACACGGATGTCTCCAATTCTATCGCGGTCGAGACCAGCCCCACCAACCAGAAGACCTACCAAATCGCGTGGGAACACGCGGCGGTTTCGTCCGATGCTGATAAAAATTGTTGCCGCCAACCCAGGATCAATCTGAACGCGTGGACGTGGCTGTCTTTCTTCTGTTGTTGGTTCTGAAAGTTTCTGGTCGCGGACATTTCTGTCGCGGAAAGTTTTTTTATTATCACGGAAATCATTTTTGCGCGAACGATAAGTTCCGTGAAAGTGTTTTACAGTTTCCTTTACAAGATAAGCTGCAACATAATTTCTAAGTGTAAGAGGAACATTTTTCTTAAAAACTTTTTTAAGTTCTGTAAGAAGATCAAGATTTTCCTGAGTCTTAACCTTTTCAACTGCATCCTGAAGGAATGCAGCAGCTGAATTCATATCAATTTCTGATTCACGTCTGTTATACATAATAAATTGCTCCTAAGCAAAAAATTTTAAAGTTCTGCTACAAAACCAGATCCCATTCTTTCAAAACCATTTCTAATTAACAAAGGCATTAAAAAATCAGGAATAATTGTGTTGGTCAGCAAAACCCATTTTTTTTTCTGGTCTTTCAAAGCATTCATGAACAATTCTAAAAGTTCACTTCCAATACCAAGACCTCTAAATTTTTCCAGAACATAAAAACTTGTCAAAATTACAATTTTATCTGTTCCATGGGAATTTTGTTTCCCAAATACAGGCTTCGCTGTAATACATCCGGCAAATTCATCAGAATTTGAATGGCATACAATTCCAATTTGATTCTGAGAAATGTTTTCCTCAAATTGCTGTATCCATAAATCAAACAAAGCTCTCTTTAATTCTTCTGATTCCGAATTTCCAATCTCGCCTGGTGCTGCATATTTTAAATTGAAAAGAACCTCTTCTTGATTTGATGATGAATAACTTTCAAAATTAAAGTCATCCTGAATCAAATCACCAGTTTCTTCAGGTTCATGGTCTAACTTTTCCAAGCCCCATATTTCTCGCAGCTGATTATACCATCCGTTGATATAAAGCCGCATTTTTCTATTCTTAAACCGATGCCAAAGCTTTTCAACTTCCGGATATTTTTTCAACGTATCCTTAAAATTTCTGAATACCCCCCTTCCTGAATGGAGAATCTGCTGCAGTTCATCTTTTGCAATCGGGGAATGCAAAGTGCTTACAAAGTCTTCCATAAGGCTAAAACCATCGGAAGAATTCCATTCGGGCAAACAAAAAAAACTGTATTCATCAGCACTGAAGTTTTCTGCAGAAACCAGAGTCGAATTTTGAGCATCAACTAAAAATTTCTGTTCCTGGTTTTCCAAAGCCTGAAGAATTTCTTCCGCAAGCTTTTCGGTCAGTGCAAACACCATAAATTATTTTACCAAATCTTTTCGAGAATTTACAATCCTTGAAACAAGACCGTATTCAACAGATTCTTCAGAATTAAGCCAATAATCACGGTTTGTATCCGCAGAAACCTGCTCAATAGATTTTCCAGTCTGCTCAGAAATTATTTTGTTCAAAACAGCTTTTGTGCGTTCCATTTCTTTTGCATGAATTTCAATATCTGTAGCAACACCGCGCATTCCAGAAGAAGGCTGATGAATAAGATAGCGGCTGTTCGGCAATGCCAATCGGTGCTCCTTATCAACAGCAAGAAGAATTAAGGCTGCTGCACTTGCAATAAGTCCCATTCCAATAAGGTAAACCGGGCAACTTACAAAACGAATCATGTCAAAAATCGCAAAACCTGCATCAACATCACCGCCAGGCGAATCAATATAAATATAAACAGGTTTTTCCGCATCATCTGATTCAAGAACCAATAGCTGACGAACAATTTTCTCAGCTAAATCTTTGTTGATTTCTCCAGAAAGAATAATCTGGCGAGTTTTAATAAATTTTTCTGCAAGAGGATCAGGCATTTCTGGAGTTTTCTTTTTTGCGTCCTCTTCTTCGTCAAAACGAATTTCTTTCATTTAACATCCCAAAAATATAATAAATTTATATTAAATATAGCAAAAATTCGAAGCGTTTTCAATTTAAATCAGTTTTTTCTTTCCCCATTCCTGTAAAAATTTGGAAGGATCTTTACTGAACAAAACTTTTGCAAACAATTCTGTTGCCTGCGGAAAAATCTGACTTAAAATAATCTGCTCATCTTCTGTAAATTTGCCCAAAACATAGTCAGCAATATCACGGTTTGTTGGTTTTGTAAGCCCAAAACGCAAACGCCAAAAATCTGCCGTTCCAAAAACCTGTTTTGTTGAGCGAAGCCCATTGTGACCGCCAAGTCCACCGCTCCATTTTAAGCTTACAGTTCCAAGAGGAAGTTCCAGCTCATCGTGAACAACAAGCGTTTCCTCTGGCTTGATTTTATAAAAATTGCAGATTTCTATTATGCTTTCACCGGAAAGATTCATATAAGTTTCAGGCTTTAAAAAGAAGATTTTTTCCATTTCTGGAGGAACAAGGACAGGAGAGCCGTCTTTTTTTGAAATAATTCCAAATTCTGCACACCAAGACGAAAGAGTTTCCGGCTCAACAACCGAAAAATTGCCTTTAAATTTATTTTGCCAGTTTAATCTTGCGGCAAACGGCAAAGAATCTTCAAACTGCCAGGCAACATTATGCCGGGTTTTTTCATATTCTTTTCCATAATTTCCAAGAAACGCAACCAATTTTATCATAATTTCAGTATACTGAATTTCTACAAAAAGTTGAAACACAAGATTTCATATTGCCAAAAATAATTCCCGGAAAATTTTCCCCTATTCCAAAACATTTTTTTCCTTTACAATTAACTTCACCGTTTGCTACCGAAAACGGTAAATAAAAAAAGTATTCACATAAGGAGAAAAAAGTGAAAAAATCAATTTTTGCAATTGCGCTCGCAATGCTATGTTCAAGCTTAATTTTTACAGGCTGCAGTTCAATTCCAGAACCAAAAAGCGCGGAAGACAATCTTTTGTATGGAAATGTAAACTTCAATTTTTCATGCATTCCAAACAATTATGGAATTCCAGCTTCCAGCACAAAAAAAGACGGAATTGAAGTAAATTTCCAGAACATAAAAACAAAACGCATTATAAAAATGACAACAAATAACAAGGGCGAATTCCTACGGAAAAACATTCCTGACGGAACTTATATAATGCGAAGCCTGAAGGCAAAAGTAAATTATGGGAACGGTTATGAATCTGAATACAAAGCTGAATTTGACAGAAATTCCTCAAATTTTTACTTTGTCTCTTTGGCAAATTCCGTGATAAACATGGGCGTAATAGATTTGGACATCACAATCACAGACATCAACTATTATTCATGGCGCGTTGAATGGGACAAAGATTTTTCAGAAGCCTACTACAAATTCTCGGCAGAACATCCAAATTCAACCTGGCTAGACAAAGACTGGTACAGCCGCATGGAAACAGCTGAATAAATTCCACTCGAAATTCATAGCTGAATCTGATAAAATTCAGCTATGAACCAAGTTACAATAACAATTCTTCCGGAACAGGAATCAAATCCGGCACTTATCCAAAAACTGATAAAAAATGAACTTTTAAAGAAAAATTTTTCTCCAGACTTTTCAAAAACCAATCTTGAAAAAAAATCAATTGACGCACGGCACGGCCAGTTAAAATTTCACCTGCGATATGCAGTTTTCTACAAAGATGATGAATTTTCCACCGCAGACCAAGCCAATCTTCCAAAATGGCAAAAAGCAACCAACGCAAAAACAGTTATAATCGTTGGCTCCGGACCGGCAGGCCTTTTTGGTGCACTGAAACTTCTTGAACGCGGCGTAAAGCCAATAATCATCGAGCGCGGCGAAGAAACTTTTGAACGCAAGAAAACAATCGCAAAAATAAGCACGCAGGATTTTGTAAATTCAGACTCAAACTATTGCTTTGGCGAAGGCGGCGCAGGAACTTTTTCAGACGGAAAACTTTACACACGAAGCAACAAACGCGGAGACATCTCAAAAATCCTGAAGATTTTCAATCATTTTGGCGCAAACCCAAAAATTCTTACGGATGCGCATCCACATATCGGCACAGACAAATTGCCAGGCGTTATAAACAATATGAAAAATTTTATAATTGCCCAGGGCGGAGAAATTCATTTTAATTGCAAATGTGTTGACTTAATCGGCGAAAACAAAAAAGTCCAAGGAATAAAAACCATCAATGTAAAAACAAATGAAGAAAAAGATTTTTTTGGAGACGCAATTCTTCTTGCCACAGGTCATTCCGCTTCTGATATTTACGAAATGATTGCAAAAAATGCACCGGAAGCACTGGAAGCAAAGACATTCGCAATCGGAGTGCGCGTTGAACATCCTCGGGCGCTTATTGACAAAATTCAATACCACGGCAAAACAGAAGGAGTTGGAGCCGCTGAATATAGGCTCACAACGCAAGTCCAAAACCGCGGAGTTTATTCTTTCTGCATGTGCCCCGGCGGATTTGTTGTTCCTTCAAGTTCCGGAGCAGACGAAATTGTTGTAAACGGAATGAGCGCCGCCGGAAGAAATTCGCAGTGGTCAAACGCAGCATTTGTTGTGGAAACCCGCCCGGAAGATATTCCTGAAACTTTTATAGAACAGGCAAAATATAACGGATGCAAAGCGCTCGCCGGACTTTACTACAGAACATGGCTCGAAAAAGAAGCAAAACGGCACGGAAAGGGGCAAGCCGCACCAGCACAACGACTTACAGATTTTATCGCACAACGAGAATCTAAAGATTTTCCGTCTACAAGCTACACTCCAGGAATAGTTTCATCACGCTTGGATCAATGGATTCCAAATGCAATTTCAGGCAGACTGGCAGAAGCATTCCAGACATTCGGCGCAAACATGAAAGGATTTTTAAGCAAAGATGCCACAATGATTGCAATTGAAACAAGAACCAGCACGCCAGTAAGAATAACCAGAGACAAAGAAACAAGCGAATGCACCGCTCTCAAAGGACTTTACCCGGCCGGCGAGGGCGCAGGTTATGCAGGAGGAATCGTTTCTTCAGCCATGGACGGAGAAAATGTCTGCACAGCAATTCTAAACAAATTACTGAACAAAAACTGACAACCAGCAACCTGTTTTCCAAAAAAAACAGCCGCATAGATTTCTAATTGATAGCAAGAATTGGATTCATCCCAATGAAGCCAATTCTTCCCATCTTACATATTTTTTCTCAAGCTCACCATTAACTTCCGCATATTCGCGATTCAACGCCTCAAAATCAACCTTCTCGCCGCTAGACATTTTCTTTTCAAGAGCCGATTTTTTATCCTCAAGAATCAAAACCTCCTGCTCAATTGCCTCAAATTCCTTCTGCTCCTTAAAAGTCCGTTTTCTTTTTTCCGAGGAATTTTCCAAAACAGAAATCTTTCCATTTTCTTCCTGTTTTTTCGCCTTTTCAGTCCGCGCAGAAAGCTCCGTATCCCTAAGTTTTTCTTCTCTATACTGAATATATTCTGAACATTTCCCAACAAATCCGCTTATATTTCCATCATCTTCAAGAATAAAAAGAGAATCGCAAACCTTGTCCATAAAATAACGGTCATGACTCACAACAAGCAAACAGCCCTGATAATTTTCCAAAAATTGCTCAAGAACATTCATTGTAAAAATATCAAAATCGTTCGTAGGCTCATCCAAAATCAAAAAATTCGGATTAGACATCAAAAGACGAATCAAAAAAAGCCGTTTTCGCTCGCCACCACTAAGATTTTCAACAGCCGAACCTTGAATTTTTCCTTCAAATCCAAATTCAGAAAGAAACTGTCCAGCACTCAATGTTTTTCCATCATTTTTCGTTATGTATTCAGCCGCTTCCTTCAAATATTCCAAAACCGAAATTTTTGTGTCTTTAAAAACCGGATTTTGATTATAATAGCCAAAAACCGTATTTTCCCCGACAACCACAGTTCCTGAGTCCGGCTTTAAATTTCCAGTAACAATATTCAAAAAAGTTGACTTTCCAGAACCGTTATCACCAAAAATTCCAATCCGCTGACCTTTTGTAAAAGTGTACGAAAAATCTGAGATTACCGGCACAATTTCTCCTTCATCCGCAGAAACATACCCTTTCGGATAATTTTTACTTATCGAATGAAGTTCCAGAACCTTTCCGCCAAGCCGCCGCCCCAGAACCTCAAATGAAAATCCCTTGTCAGCCTTGAATTTCTCACGGTTAATAAGCTGCATATCACGCTGAATTCTAGCTTTTGCCTTAGTTCCACGCGCGCAAGGCCCACGCCTTAACCAATCACGTTCAAAACGCAGAACAGATTCTATCCTTCGGTCAGTATTTTGCTCAATCTCTGATTCAATTTCTTTTTTTTCAAGATAAGTTGAATAATTTCCTTGGTAAAGCTTAATCTTATGCCTAAAAAGTTCAAAAATATTGTTACATACCGCATCCAAAAAATAACGGTCGTGCGTAACCATCAGAACCGTCCTGTCAGTATTGCAAAGATAATTCTGCAGCCAAGTGATAGTTTTTATATCAAGATGATTTGTCGGCTCATCCAAAAGCAAAAGTTTTGTATCTTCGACAAGAACCTGCGCCAAAGCGACTTTTTTCAACATTCCACCAGAAAGCGTACCCATTTTTCTGGACATATCCGTAATTCCCAACGTTGAAAGAACAGAACTCACCTGCGATTCGTAATTCCACAAATCTTTTTGTTCCATCAGAAAATTCAATTCATCAAAAGTTTTTTGGACAGAACCTTCACCACCATCGCTGCCAAGTTTTTCGCAAACCTCAAGATATTTTTGTATAATTTTCAGTTTTTCAGAGCCACTCTTAAAAATATGCTCCCGGATTGTATCATTTTCCAAAAAAGACGGATTCTGCGGCAAAAAAGAAACACCAGCATTTTTATTAATAACAACTGTTCCATCGTCAGGCTGCAAAACACCAGCAATCGTATTCAACAAAGTCGATTTTCCAGTTCCATTCCGCCCGATTAAAGCCGCCTTGTCCCCATCGTTCAACCCAAAAGTCACACCCGAAAACAAAGGCTCTTCCCGCCCGATTTTTTTCAAATTATTCACTGAAAGAATATTCATAGAACGATTATATCAAAATTTTAAGACAAAAAAAACGGGATTTTCTCCCGCCCTTCGGAACTTTTGTTCCTCATTTTTTTAATTGGACGGGGAAAGCCTTCCCCTCGTCGGCACTTCGGCCCACTACCAACCTAAAGGTTGCTCGTCGGCACTTCGTTGCCTCCTACCCCTTCTCCTAGGTACGGCGAAAAAATATTCACCTCAAAAATCATTTTTCAGTTTCGCCGCACCTAAAACCCCAAATCAGTCAGCAAACAACGGAGTAGAAAGATATCTGTCACCTGTGTCTGGCAAAAGAACAACAATCTGTTTACCTTTGCTTTCGGGCCGTTTCGCAATTTCTACCGCAGCCCACAAAGCCGCACCAGAAGAAATTCCAACCAAAACGCCCTCTTTTCTTCCAACAAGCTTTCCGTATGCAAAAGCGTCTTCATTTGTAACACGAATAACCTCATCATAAACATTCTTATCAAGAACATCTGGAACAAAACCTGCCCCAATTCCCTGAATTTTATGCGGGCCAGCCACTCCAGTAGAAAGCACTGCGGAAGAAGCCGGTTCAACAGCCGCAATTTTCACATTCGCATTTTTTTCCTTCAAAAATTTTCCAACACCAGAAACTGTACCACCTGTACCAACGCCAGCAACAAACCAATCAACATTACCGTCAGTATCATTCCAAATCTCAGGTCCTGTTGACTCATAATGAGCCTTAGGGTTTGCAGGATTTACAAACTGACCAGGAATAAAACTGTTAGGTGTTGCCTTTTGAAGTTCATCCGCCTTTGCAATGGCACCTTTCATGCCTTTAGATCCTTCTGTAAGAACAATCTCTGCACCATAAGCCTTGATGATCTGCCTTCGCTCAACAGACATAGTTTCTGGCATAACAATAATAACTTTATAACCACGAGCAACACCAACAGAAGCCAATCCAATACCTGTATTTCCAGAAGTTGGTTCAATAATTGTAGCGCCCGGTTTTATTTTTCCAGATTTTTCAGCATCATCCAGCATCGCTTTAGCAACACGATCCTTTATGCTTCCAGCCGGATTAAAATATTCAAGTTTTGCAAGAATTTTAGCCTCAAGACCAAATTCCTTTTCAATATGAGAAAGTTCCAATAATGGTGTATGACCAATCAACAAATCAGCAGATGTATAAATTCTAGACATAAAAACTCCTTTTTCCTAGTATTTCCATAGGTTATACATAATATATAACATGTATTTTTTTATATGTCAAGATTTAAAATTTCAACTGTCTGAATGAATTTTCCAAATAACCACATAAAAATGAAAAAGGGCCGGCAGAA
>DLKK01000083.1 GCA_002478955.1 Treponema sp. UBA7590 | reverse complement strand
TTTGCTTTTTCTGCCGCATAGACAGAAATTCCTTCTGGAACGGTCTCATAAGGTCCTGAAAAAATAATTCCATGCAAAAGTTCCGGTGTTTCAGAGTTTGATTTTACAATAAGCCGCGCGTCGTGATAAAGCGAAAGATAGCTTTTGTCGTAGTCTGTAAGCTGAATTTCTACGGTTTGCCATCCGTTTGCTGTGTTTTTCTGTCCGTTTTTTGTGCCAAGAAAAATTTCTCTGTCAAGATTTAGCTTCCATGTCGGAATTTTTCCGGATTCTTCCGCATCTGGCTCCTCATCCGCCTGGACTCCAAGCTGAAGATAAACATCCAGCGTTTCCGGGAGCTTTTCTGTAAGCTGCAGCGCAATTCTAAAAACCGAGGATGATGGCAAAAGGTAACCGCCTGAAAGTCTGATATTGCAGGCGGCCCACGCATTTTTTAGGTTGAGTTTTGAATTCTCATCCGTGGCCGGAAAATTCCATTCAAGCGGAATTTTATACCCTGAAATGAACGAATCTTTTTCGCCGTTTTTACAGATTTCCCGGACTGTAAAATTTTGTGCCGACTCAAGTTTTTCGGCTGTTTCATCTGAGCCGGCTCGTGGATTCAGCACAGGAATCTGATTGTCTTCAAGGTCGAAACCGGAACTTTTCGCAAGATAGTATGTTTCTGGCTCTGCATTTTCAAAACCGTCAATCCTGTATTTGTCTGTAACATCTGGTTTTTCGTAGATTGCCGCCACCGCTGTTGAAAATTTCATGTTTTTTGTTGAATAATCGATTCCTGTTGAAAATGCTGCGTATCCGCCGGACTTTCTGTTGTATTCTGAATATTCCGCAAATGGCGAGACTGTCCAGTTTGTCGCCAATGAGATGTCGGCAGAAAAATTCTGGCTGAAAAAATATTTGAAAGCGGCTTGGCCTGCAATTGCCCCGGATTTTGAGTCACCGGAACTTTCATTCCATGTGATGTAAATTTTGTCCATGTCCGAAACTGAAAAATTTAACTTCACGTTTCCTGATTCACCATCGTATTCCGCTCCGGAAGTCAAGATTCCATTTTTGTAGACTTTTACGGAATTTGCCTCTGCATTTGTTCCGATGTTGTATGTTGAGACAGGATTGTATTTTTGGACAATGATTTTTAAATCAGATTTTAAAGGTGTGTTCAGGTAGGCCTGTGGAATTTTTTTTGCCAGCGGAAATCTGTTTTGCGCGGAAAATTCCTCGCCTGAATTTTCGTCCGTATAGATTTTTGCAAAAGTGTGTTTTGTATTTACAAAACTTGATGAAGCAAAATTTTCAAAATCCTCTGTAATTTCAATTGGAAAATCTTCGGTGCTTTTTTCTGAATAAATGCTGGCTATTTTTATCTTTGCAGAACTGGAAATTCCTAAATCGTAGTAATTTGCGCATAAAAATGGAGAAAAGCCTGTGGCTTCCTGTAAAATCAATGCTTCATCGTTTTCAATATTGGTTGTAAGAGCACTTGTATATCTTGAAAGTTTTATTTTTTCGCCGAAAAACTGCTGAATTTCGTTTAGAAACGAAATATTTTCGCCGCTTGTTCCGTCATCGTATCCGCCAAGAAATGAATTTATATTTTTTGTGTAAAATGTCACAAGAATTGCCGGTCGTTTTCCGTTTTTTTTTGCCGTGCCTGCATCACCAGAAATTATCAGCTGTTTTTTTGAGACAATTGTCAGAAAATCGTCTTGAGAAAGTTTTTTGAATTTTCGTTTTTTTCCGTCTGTATAGCTGCCGGAAGAATTTTCAACAAAAATTTCCTTGATATTTTGAATAAGTTTTTCCGGCAAGGCAAAAAATTGCCCGGTCATAAAGTTTGAAAGCTCGATATATTCTGTTGAGACGCTGTTTTTTCCATAAAAAGTCGCGTCGTGCTGTTCCGTCATGTCGTAGCGGAGCGCAAAATCCGCAAGCCATTTTTTTGAAAAAGGAGACTCAAAATGCGCCGAAATTCCTGGTGCCTGGTTTTCTCCACCGCCAATGCTTCTTTTAAAAAGGCTCATTGAATAAAAATCTGGAAAAATTATGTTTCTGTTCGAAATTTTGAATTCTTTTAGGGGATTTTCAGGTTTTCCATAAAAGCCGGCGGAAATTGTGTTTTTTGTAAATTCGTCAGCAAAGTCGGTTTTAAAATATAATTGTTTATTTAACATAAACATAAGAGAAAGATTGACCTGCTGCTTGAATACAAGATTTGGCGTTGAACTGTTGAATCCGTTTTTTTCGCTGTAGGTTGCGTTAATCTGGCCTTCCATTTCACCGTTCCACCAGCCGTCCGCAAGAAAAATAATCTCATTGTCGTGGATATTAAAATTAAAAAGCGAAGCCGGAGATTCTTCTGGAGATGGAATCATTGTTGAAGGCGAGTTGAGCGAGCCTGCGCTTTCAGACTCGTTCTTGAAAAAATATTCTTCCGCAGCTGCATTTTTGTTTGAGAAGGAAAAAAACGCACAAAAAATCAGAGGAATTATTTTCAGTTTGTTTTTCAATGTCCGCGCTTTTTGGATTTTTATTTCCGGATGTTTTGTGGAAAGTTTCAGGATTGCGTTTTCTACAGCCTGTTTTTTTTTCTCGCCAAAATCGAATAAAACTTCCTGCATAGGCGCATCCTTTCCCTGGATATTTTCAAGACCTGCACCCAAAAGCCTGATTCCGCGCCCGGTTTCGTATTTTTTTTCAAAGATTGATTTCAGTTTCTCAAAAAGGTCATCTGTTGAAGTTACATATCCGTCAAAAGTCTGCTGGACTGTAAAAGTTGAAAAATCATCGTAGCGGATTTTCAGGAATACGGTTTTGCTGAACGATTCTTCCCTTAAAAGCCTGAACATTATGCTGTAGCAAAGTTCCATAAGCGCAGTTTCAGCTGTGTAGATATTTGTAATGTCATCCGGAAACGTTATTTCATTGCTTATTGAATGTGCGGAAGGTCCTTTTGAAGGCGTTTCAATTCCGCGGACTGCATTAAAAAGAAAATTTCCTGTGCAGTCACCAAACAAAGAGATAAGAAAATTTTTAGAGCGTAAATGAATGTCTTTTGTTGTGAAAAATCCGTTTTTATTCAGTTTTTCAATAGTTTTTGTTCCGATTCCCCAAACTTTCTTCAATGGAAGCGAAAGCATGAAATTCTCTTCCTGTCCATTTGGAATAGCAAAAAATCCGTTCGGCTTATTTACTTCGCTTGCAAGCTTCGCAAGATATGCGTTTGAAGCTAGCCCGATTGAGACAGTCAGTTTTGTCTCGTTAAAAATTTCTTTCTGGATTTTCAGTGCGACTTTATCTGGTTCCCCGAAAAGAAGCTCTGTTCCTGTCATTTCCATGCTTGCCTCATCAATCGAAACCTGATGCAGATCCGGTGAATATTTTGAAAGAATCTGCATAATCTGCATGGAAACTTCTGAATAATGCTTGTGGTTCCCGTGTATAAAAATTCCGTTCGGACAAAGTTTTACAGCTTTAAAGACAGGCATTGCGGAATGAACCCCGAATTTTCTGGCTTCGTAAGATGCGGTGGAAACAACACTCCGTGGTTCTCCTGGAAGTCCGCCTACAATCAAAGGTTTCCCGCGCCATTCTGGATGGTCACGCTGTTCAACAGAGGCAAAAAAAGCGTCCATGTCTATGTGAAGAAAACATTTTTCATATTTCACTTTTGTTTTCCTTGTTGAATGAGCTGTTTTTTGCCGGAATTTTTATTGAATTCATAAAAATTGAAAAATTGTCGTCTTTTGAATGGACCGTTTCCGTTACAATTATTTCTGATTCCTGCAAAGTGTCCGCAATGTAGCTGAAAGTCATTTCTTGCGGCGGCCAGACTGGAAGCCTGAAAACCGAATCCTTTTCAGTAACATCGTAGATATATGTCTCGTCTGAATAAAGAACCGGGTTTCCGTCTTTTCCCTTTATTTTGATTGAAATATTTTCTTCCTGAGTTTCAAGTTTTACAGTAAAAGTTCTGATTGTGTCGCCAAAAAAATCCTGATCAAAATATGAGATTTGAATTTTTTCAGAATTTTCTATTTTTTGCGCTTCCGGTGGTCTTTTTGCAGAACGCTTATATTCGTCTGGCATAAGAGCGGTGGTTAGAATCAGAATAACGGCGAAAATTAAAAATGCGCTGGAAATTGCGATTATATTCTGTTTTATAAAAGTCCTTTTTCCGCTGTCAACGCTTTTCCACACAAAATTCAGCCGCGCAAGAATCTTGAACCAGACAAGCTCAAACGGAATGAACGCGCATGCAAATATTGTGTTAAAAAGGGGAGTTGCGACTAAAATCTTGTTCAGGGAATCTTCCGTGGCGCAGCTTAAAAATTCCACCAGATAAGGCAAAAATGGAACTGCAATCAAAAAAAATGAGACAATAAGAAGCGGCATTTTTTTGAATTTTTGCGTAATTACGATAAAAAAATATTCAAATGCAAAAAGATAAAAAAGCGACAAATCCAGCGCGGAAAAAAGAAAAATGTTAAAAATTCCAGTTATATTTATTAGAACAGAAAAAATCTTGAAGCCAGAATTTCTTGTAATCTTAAAAAACAAAAGATAGGAAAAAGAAATTGCAAGAAAGGAAAAAATTATTTTAACCGCATACGCCGTAATAATTGAAGTTTTTAGGATTTTCTGCGCAAAAAATGCGATGTATTGTCCGGCTAAAAACGAAATGACTGTAAAAAAAAGGCAAATTACAAGCAGATACCATTTTTTTAGGATTCTTCTGGAAAAAAGTCTTCGCTGTAAAAGATGGATAAAATAGAATTCACACAAAAAAAACAGGCTGATTGCAGAAACTAAAATAAAAAGCACAACTGTGAATTTTTCAGAAAGAAGAACCGTGTAATTGAAAAAAACAAAAGGGCGGCTGTGCCTGTCCCATTCAAGAGTGTTTTCCGGATCAAAATTGTATGCAAGCGTTGCGATGAAATTTGCGGTTTTCGAGTTGGCTTCTTCATTTTTTGTAGGAGCGGCAAGCTCAACTCCGCAGGCAGGAATTCCTTGTCTCATAAAAATTTCGGTCTGCCTGTCCGCCTTTAAAATATTCAGCCGGTGCAAAGTGTTCAAAATTCCGCCTTTTAGACGGTAAAACATATTGTTTTCGTGGAAACTTCCTGAAATGAGCTGAATTATCCACGCCGGAGAACAGTCGCCGCCACCGCCGGGAAGAATTGTGTTCTGGTTTCTGCCAAGTTTTACAGAAATTACGGCGTAGTTTTCGGAATCTTCAATTTCATCCGCAAAAATTTCTGTTCCTGAAATAAGATTTTCAGCTCCGAATGCAATCTTGTCACCATAAGTAAAAAGAAGCTCGATTTTTCCTTTCCGTGAAAAATTTTTAAATGAATCAAGTGTTTTCAGAAAAAAACTGTAGTTCTGCTGGATTTCTTCAACTGAAAAAAGCAGAACCAAAGTGTCGATTTCATCATCTGCTGCTGAAATCATATTTTTTTCACTGGAATTTTCCGGAAAAAAATCAAGTTTTATATTAAAAGGAAAGTCTGCCGAGGAATTATTTAAAATCGGAATTTTCTCTGCGGAATAGCCATGCGACTGAAGAAAAACCAGAAGATTATTGCATTCAATCCAGCCTTTTTTCTGTTCTGAGTAAGAAAAATTGCCAAAAAAAGCGAGAAGTAATGCAAATAAAATGAAAAAAAAATTGTTTTTCTTCATATTTATAGATTATAATAATAATGGTTTACATTGCAAGAACTCTAAGTTATAATTTGGCTTGTTAAACTTTAGGAGAAAGCAAGAGCTGATGAGTGCATCCGGTAGAAAAATGATGATTGAACTTCCTTTAAAGGTTGTTCTTACAGAAGATGGAGCGTCAAATTTTATTAGCCACAAAAAAAAGCTGATACGTTTCCGCCTTGCTGATAATATAGATGAATACGGTATCTCAATGCGTCAGTTTTCGCCACAGTCTATCCAGACTATGCTGATGCTTGACTATATATCTAAAATCGAAATCTCTATGCCAGAATTTGTTACTTCGCGGCAGGAAGTAATGGATCTTTCAAAAATTATTGTCTATTCTCTTCTTTATAAGCAGTTTGACCGGGATATTTACACCGCGATTATCCAGTGCGATTGTGTAAGAAAATATAACCGTGCACATGCTTCGCAGCTTATTGACGAAAAGACAAAAATGAGCGAAAAGCAGCTGCGTTCAATTCTTATAAGCAAAGATGAGGTTATTGGGCAGACGCGTTCAGAAATTCTTGAGCCGGTTTGGGAGTCAATCCGCAATAACAAGGATTATTCTATCGAAGAAAAAAATATTTATATGCTGATGACGGAAAAATTCATGAACCGAATGAGTCTTCAGAATTGGTACGTAATTACTTTGTTCCATAAAAAAGAAGGCTTTCAGGACATGATTGTTGCAATCAGAAATATTCTTGCGCAATATATGGAAAAATCCCGGGTTGCAGAATACATTTCCGTAATGGTAATGGAGCTTGCACTTAACAATGAGAACACGAATATCCGCAAAGAGGCAAAAAGCATGTATCCGACTGTGGATGACATAAATGCTCTTGTTGTTGATCCGGATGTCCGCTCAAAAATTGTAAAGGAACTTCAGAAAAAAAGAGTTCTTGTTTCTGTCTCATGGAAACTCGGTGGTGGCTCGACTTCTATCGGAAAGCAGGGAAGGCTTCAGATTACTTTGTACAACAAGGATGACGAATTCCAGGAAGTCAAGGAAAATATTGAGACAAAGGCAAGTGCAGATACAAACAAACGGACTCTGATTGATTTTTACCGCGAGACTCCTGATGGTGGCGGAACTGATTTGGGACTTTATTATCTTTCATATCTTGATGATGCTTGTAAAAAGGTCAATGTAAAGTTTGAATCAATTGTAAATCAGTTCTCTACAAGCGATCTTACGGTCATTAATCTTATTTTCAATTTTTAGTATGAGAGACGTGCCCTTATCAAGACTAGTTTTTTCTCTTTTTATTGCAGGGATTTTAATTCTTTCTGGCTGTTCAGATTCTGAGCCTGAACTTATTTCTGCAAAAGGTTATGTTATTTTCGATTTTCCTGCTGAAGAAAAAACTCCTTCAGCGAGGCTTGCAGCTTTTGCCGAAATTTCCAGCGAAGTGCGCCGCGTTGACAGCATCCGCATAAAAAATCTTTCAACTGACTTTGAGTGGAACTGCCTGAATCCGGCGATTTTTTAAAATGAAAAGAAACAATGGTCTGGTT
>DLKK01000027.1 GCA_002478955.1 Treponema sp. UBA7590 | reverse complement strand
AGATGATTTTCAGCGGAAAGGTCTTTACCGGATATTTTATTTTGCATTGAATAGGACAACCGTAAATCTTTCAGGCTGTGAAACCGGAAGAAATTACGGCGTATTCGCAGAAAACGGAAAACTTATTGTCCGTTCTGAGTAAAATCCTGCATGAAAAATTCTGGTTTTAAAGCGGCCATGTTAAGTCTTACTTCCCAATGAAGATGCGGACCCGTTGCAAGCCCCGTAGAGCCGGAAAGTCCGATTTTTTCCCCGGCTTTAACGTAATCATTTTCCTTTACATTCAAGCTTTTCATGTGATAGTAAAGGCTATAAAGTCCCGGAAGATGTTCAATTACAACCGACCAGCCAGTCGAAATTCTGCTTTCAGCCATTACAACCCGGCCTTCCGCGCATGCGTAAACTTCTGTTCCTTCTGGAACGCCGTAGTCATTTCCATAATGTGGTGATGCAGATGTTTTTCCATTTGTGTATTTGTAAATTCTCTGGTCGCCAAAATGTGCTGTGTAGCGGTTTGATTTTACTGGCTGAATGAACGGTTTTGTGCTATAGACATCATTTTCCATAACAGTTCCAAGAATATTGTTCAGTTTTTCAATTTGGGCAAGCCGTTCTGGGCCCATATCCTGCTTGATTTCTGAATTTTTTTCATCAAGCGGAATTATCTCTTTTTTCCATTCGACATTTTCAAGCGTGAATGGAAGAATCGCTTCTTTTGGAGTGTCTTCTGTGCCGGTTGAAAAAATCACTTTTATGGAATAATTTTGCGTCGCATCTAGCCAGATTGAAAGCGGAAGTCCTGCGAGCATTTCGGGTGTTGCCTGCCGTTTTCCTTTTGAATTAAGGTGATAGAATTTTGCAGAATCAATTTTTTTGTCATCTTTCACAAGCTGAAGCACAGCAACCGGTTCCGCAGAATTTTTCCGCTTCTTTTCTATTTTCATATTCAGTCTTGCCCAGATTGCCTCTCCGGGTTTTGCTTTTTCGTTGTAAGAAATTGTTCCGCTGCAGTAAGCATTCTGAAAGGAAACTGTGTTTGCAGAAAGAATTCCGTTTCCAATAATAAGCATTGCTGCGAGTGCTGTAAGTTTTTTCATTTTTCCCCCATAAGAATTTTAAATTTCTTTTTTAGCTTCCGCATCGATTAAAATCATTTGCGGTGTAATGTTTCCTTTGAATGAATTTTTTGAGACTGTGTACAGAATATCCAGGTTGTCGCCGGTCTTGAAATCCCTGTTAAGGCGTTCTGCCTGTCCCCAGAACATTGCAGGAAATTTATATTTTCCGCAGTCAAAAATCAGCTTTAAACTTTGAATCTGCGATTTTCCGATTGGAATTCCATCCTGCAACTTAAGATTTTTTGAGACAAACACAAGTTCCTTGTTCTGCTCGCCGTAAGGCTCAAATTTGTCAACAAGATTTAAAAGTTCCGGTGTTATGTATTCAGCAGGAAGTTCCGCGTCAACATTTATAGCTTCTTCTTCCGCCTCAAGGTTGAATTGCCGGGAAAGTATCCACGCTTTTTTCATGAAATCATTCAGTTTGTCTTTAAGAAAACTGAAGCCTGCCGCCGCGTCGTGCCCACCGTGATTTATAAAAAATCCTTCGCCAAACGCGTCCAGAAATTTTGTCGCCACAACTGAACGGCAGCTCCGCATTGAGCCGATTGCGATGTTATCCAGAAATGTTATGGCAAGGGAAGGCACGTTGTATTTGTTCATTATTTTTGCGGCAAGAATTCCTGTTACTCCGCGGTTGATTTTTTCATCGATGACAATACAAAGTTTCCCGTTGAATTTGCGGAAATTTTCTTCAGCCTGTTTTGATGTGTACATTTCGCCTTCTGAGACAAAATGTTTCCGGTCCTCATTTAATTCAATTATTTTGCCTGCGAGCCGGTTCCGCTCTGTTGCATCTTCCGCTGTAAGAAGTTCAAGGCTTACATTTGACTGGCCCATTCTTCCTGAGGCGTTTAAAGCCGGAATGATTTTCCATGAAAGGTCTGTTGAAGTAAGCTCTTTTCCAGCAAGATCAAGTCTTGCTATAAGTTCAGCAATTCCTTTTCTTGTTTTTCCGCTGTTTATTGCGTTCAGCGCATTTTTTACAAAAATCCGGTTTTCATTTTGCATCGGCATAATATCCGCGAGCGCCGCAATTCCGACAAGCTGCAAATCTTGTGCCGCATCAGAAGCGTGCTTTGGAAATATTTTTGCATCTGAAACTTCTGCAAAAGTGACAAAAATATTGTAAAAACCGTCAATTTCTTCTATTGAATTGTCTGAATATTTTGCAAACTTTGACATTCCTTTTATTTGCGCCAAAGTTTTTCCCTGAACCGCTGGAATTGCCTTTGCGATTTCCTGTTCCATGTCGAGCATTTCAAATTCAACGCCGGAACCAAAAATTTCTTTTAAATATGAAGAGACCAGTTTTTTGTTCCAGCAGAAAATCTGTTGTCCGCGCAAAAATGAAGGCAGTTTCGTGTCTGCGACTGTCCCGAATCCAATTTCAAAGGTTTCTGAATATTTCTGTTTTTTCACAAGGTTTCTTGTTTTTATGATATCCAGCTTGAATTTTCCATCTGGAAGTTTCTGCACATCCAGAAGCGAAATGTCCTGTCCGAAAAGCTCAGATTTGCTGAACCGCAACGCCTGCACAAGCTTGAAAGCCACAGCCGCTCCTGAAATATCCTTAAAAGGATAGCCCGAGTCCGCAAGTTTAGGGTCAAGAAAAACTGCCGCTTCTGGAAGAATTTCCGGCGGATTGTGATGATCTGTTACAATTACATCAATTCCAAGCTCATTTGCGTGTGCAATCTCCTGGATATTGGAAATTCCGCAGTCAACAGTAATTATCAGAGAACCATAATCTTTTGCAAAAGAGTCAACCGCTTCCATCGAAAGACCGTAAGCATCATCGCCAACAGGAATTCTCCATGAAACATCCAGTCCCTGGGATTTTAAATATCCGTAAAGAATTGCCGTGCTCGTGATTCCGTCAACATCTTTGTCGCCAAAAATTAGAACTTTTTCGCCTTCCTCAATCGCATCAGAAATCCTGCTTACCGCATCATCCATGCTGTTGAATTCAAATGGCAGATGCATGAATCTTTTGTCAGTTTCAAGAAAGTACATCAAGGATTCTCCGGATGTAATTCCCCGGCGGGCAAAAACTGCCGCCTCAAGCTGCGAAAGTCCAAATTTTGTGTGAAGTTTCATTACTTCATCGCGGCCGATATTTTTCTTGTTAAATTTTTTCAATTTAGAATTATCCTTGAGATATTCTTTTAGAGGCAACCTATTGAATTATCTTGTAAATCAAAGGCTGTTTCTCAGGTTTTTCTCCGTAATAGACAATTGCTTCTTCCAGCTGTTTTTTTGCCGGCTCAAGACAGTTTTCATCTTTTCCATAAATTTCCATTATAAGATCGCCCTTGTTCACATAAGTTCCGGTTGGTGCGTGAAGGATTATTCCAGAATCTCCGCAAACCGGATCAGAAGTCTTGTTTCTTCCAACGCCCAAAGTAACGCCGGCAAGACCAGTTTTATATGCTTCAATAAAAATATATCCAGATTCAGCTGCGCAAAGTTCCGTCTTGAACTTGCTTCTTCGTTTTCCGTACTGCGACTCAAGTTCCTGTGGATTTCCGCCCTGCGCCTTTACGTTTTCCATAAAAAGTGTGTACGCTTTTCCTGACTCCACGGCATTTTTTGCCATTTCCAGCGCTTTTTCCCTGGAATCAGCTTTCTTTCCAAGCAGAATCATTTCCGCAGCCAGCGCATAAGTTTCTTCCATTACGTCATCCGGTCCTTTTCCCCTAAGGCAGTCCAACGTCTCCTCAATTTCAAGGAAGTTTCCAATTTTCAATCCGAGCGGGGTGTTCATGTCTGTTATCAGGGCAGTCGCATTTTTTCCCATTGCCTGCGCAGTTTTCACAAGAAAAGAGGCGAGCATCTCTGCGTCCGGTAAAGATTTCATAAACGCGCCAGAACCGCATTTCACATCAAAAACAAGCGAATCCGCCCCTTCCGCAATTTTTTTAGAAAGAATGCTCGACGTTATCAGCGGAATTGACTCAACCGTGCCAGTAACATCGCGCAAAGCGTAAAGAAGCCTGTCCGCCGGAACAATCTCCTTTGTCTGCCCGGTCATGGCAAATCCGGTTTTTGCAATAATCTTCCTGAATTCATCAGGCGTAAGCCCGACTTTATATCCGTTGATTGATTCGAGTTTATCCAGCGTTCCGCCTGTGTGCCCCAACGCACGTCCGCTCATCATAGGAACTTGAATTCCACAAGCCGCCGCAATCGGCGCAAGCGGAAGAGAAATTTTGTCGCCAACACCGCCAGTTGAATGTTTATCCACAAAAGGACCTGTCAAACCAATATCTTCATATCCATGCGTCTGAATCGTTTCCCCGGAATGAAGCATGCAGTCCGTCATGATTCCGGTTTCCTCAAAAGTCATTCCGTTAAAATAAACCGCCATCAAAAAAGCCGAAATCTGATAATCCGGAATAGTTCCAGCCACATATCCGTCAACAATGAATTTTATTTCTTCCGCAGAAAGAACCGTATTTCCTGTCAGAACCTGATTTCCGTCCTTTCCACGGATAAAAGTTCCGCGCTTTTTCATAATGATGTCAGTTGCTCTCATAAAATCCACCCGCCAATACAAGATTTAACTTTTTCAGAACGATTCAATCGTGTATATGTTACATTAAATGTCAATTATAAGCAAACAAGAATAAAAAATATTTCAATTCGGGTGGCTTTTTTGTCAGTTTGCTAAAAGCAAACCGCCAAAAACCGGGCTTTTCGGGGTTTGCGCTACCGCCCATTCCTGCGCTCCGTTTCACTTCGCTCCGGAACAACTCCGTTGCCCCTACAATCCCTGCCACAGTCGCCCATCAATAAAACCTCAGCGAGAATTTAGTTCAAATGGTGAGTTTTTTTCTGAAGAAATAAA
>DLKK01000036.1 GCA_002478955.1 Treponema sp. UBA7590 | reverse complement strand
GTTGTTGAATGTCTTTGCGAAAGAAATTACTTCATCCCAAGTTTTTGGAGCTTCTTTAATAAGAGCCTTGTTATAGAACAAAGCATAAGTTTCTGCTCCGAGCGGGTAACCATAAACCTGTCCACCGTAAGAAGCACCAGTTTTTGCCATATCTTCAAAGTTTGCAAGATATTCGTCTGCATCATCTACAGGAAGAACGTGACCACCTTCTACCAATGCACCAATATGATCATGTGGAGCAACAAAAATATCAGCACCTACTCCAGCAGGTCCGTCCAACTCAATCTTTGCGCGAGCGTCTGTTGAAGCAACTGGCTCGTAAGTGATTTTTACGCTTGGATCAACTTTTTTATACTGGCGTGCAGCAAAAGTGATAAAAGCCTTTTCCGGACCATCTGATTCCCATACTTTCAATGCTACTTTTTTTGGAGCAGCAAAAGTAGTTGCAGCGAGTGCCATAGCAGTTACTGCACAAAACAATTTTTTCATTTTTTCCTCCATATTCAAGCCTGACAGTGGCTGAAATATCTGTTTAATTAAAGCGGATTACCGTTGCGGTCAACGGAGCAAGCTCAACTTCAGAACCATTCACAGAAACGCCTGAAGCTTCCTTTATTCCATTTACATCAACAGTTTCGCTATCACAATATATTACACTACTTCTTGCAGAAACGCCAACATTTATTTTAATATTTTCATTTTTTGCGTTGACCAGCACAGCCCAAGTTGATTTTCCATCTTTCAGTGTGTAGCCAAATGTAAGATTGTCTTCCAATTCCAAATCTTTTGCCGCTTTCTGAATTTTTTTAGCGTTTCCAATCCTAAAAATATTAAAAGACTTTCTAAGTTGAATCAAGCCTTTTGTGTATTCCAGAAGATTCTCGTAGTCAGAATCGATTTTCCATACAAACTGGTTTATGTTGTCAGAAGAATCGTAGCTGTTGCGCACAAAGTTTCCGACACATTCATTCTTTGCCCCGGAAATATTCGGCTTTGTCCTTCCGCGTTCCTGTCCACCGTGGAGGAATGCAAGTCCCTGAGAAGTAAGAACGAAGAAGTTACCCATTTTTATGCGCTGAATAATTTCTTTTCTGTCCTTGTTTTCGTCAAGGCGAAGATTATTCACAATCGCGTCATGAAGAGTAAGCCCATCGTGGCAGACAAGATAATTCAGGTTGTCGCCCGGCCGGTCAGCATGATAGTTCACAACAGGATTTCCAAGTACATTGCGCAGGATTTTTTCGCTTGAAGCGCCTTTTTTTGTTATGAATCCGCGTCCTGTCTCGTTGAATCCGCCTGCCTTGAAAACATCCCGAAACTCATCATTGAAAACTGAGACAGAATTTGTCTTGAGCATATAGTTCTGATCCATTCCAAAAGTTCCTTTCGGGCCGTTGTACATTTTCCAGCCTTCACCCTCAAAGAGCACAGAAGGATTTATTTTTGCGCAGAGCGCGTAGGAATCTGTCACAGAAGAAGCTTCCATAAGTCCCATAAGGTCAAAGCGGAATCCGTCAGCCTTGTAGTTTCTTACCCAGTGCGAAGTTGAATCCATGACAAGTTTTTTCATCATGTAATGTTCAGTTGCCGTGTCGTTCCCGCAGCCGGAATTGCTCGTATAGCTTCCATCCGGCTTTGTGCGGAAATAGTAGCCAGGAACAATATCATCCAAAAAACGAGTTCCAGCCATGTGGTTGTAGACAACGTCAAGCAAAACACCGATTCCTGCCTTATGACATTCGTTTATAAGTTCCCGGAGCTCGCGAACGCGACAGTATGGGTCGGAAGCATCTGAAGCATACCAGCCTTCCGGTGTGAAATAGTTATACGGGTCGTAGCCCCAGTTATAGTTGTTTCCATTTACAGTTCCTGAATTCTCGTAAGCTTTGTACATTTCGTTTGTGCTGTAAAAATTCAGTACCGGCAAAAGCTGAACATGTGTGATTCCAAGTTCCTTTAAATATGGAATTTTTTCGATGAAAGCTTTGTAAGTTCCAGGAATGTTCTCTACATTTGCGTCCGGGCTTGAAGTAAAATCGCGCACAGAAATCTCGTAGATCACAGCATCCTCGCGCTTTGCAAGATTCACATAAGGAGCGTCAACTCTTCCGGCTTTCGGGCTGTCAAAGTCTATTATTGCGGCGCGTACAAAATCACCTTTTCCGTAGTCAACCGCCATGGATGAAGCATAAGGATCAAGAACAGTAACCGTTCCCTTTGAATTTTTTAAAGTGTAGTCATAGAAAAGTCCGTCCGGCTTGATTCTGTCAAAAGTTCCAGACCAGACTCCAGTCTTTGGATTCATCTGCATATAGACACGGTAGTCCGGTGCCTTCTGGGTTGATGTCTTGTAAATATTCAAGGTCACATCAGAAGAAGTTGGCGCCCACAGTTTGAACGAAGCAGAACCGTTTGAATATACGCATCCCAAAGTTTCGTCAGCGGCAGGAACCATTGTCTCAGCAAGTTTTACCGCAAGATTTGTGCTGTTCACTTTTGCATCCGCAAGGAATGAAGGATTTTTTATCATCAGAGAATCGCTTACAGAGACATTCTGCGAAAGCGTTACAAGAATATTTTTTGCCATGTTCTGCGAAAGGTCGGCCGGAGAATCAGCATTCACAACGCTTTTCACACCGAATTCTTTTCCTTCTGAATCCACGACAGAAAATCCGGAAATTCCACCATCAACATCGAGCGCAAAGCCACCAGAAAGAGAGACTGAAATCTGATTCAGGGAAAGAAGTTCCGCATTCTTCACAGAAGGCTTGTAGTCAAGTGCGGCATAAGTCTGCTGGTCACCTGAAAAAACCGCGACTTTTCTTGATGTGTTTATATTCCACAGACGGTCATCGCTTCCATCTTTGTTCCATTCATCTTTTTGACGGACAATAAGCCCAAGACCGCCGTTTTCCGAGGTGATTTTTGTTCCACCGGTAGAAGAGCCGTCCAGTTTTATGCGCATATAGCCGATTCCGTCAGAGACAGTCCAGTTCTGAGTGAACGGCCAGCTTGCACCGCCGTCTCCACCAGGATTTGCCCAAATCCACAAAGCCCAAGGCTCGTAATTTCCGTCTTTTCTGAAATAATAGATAACAAATTCATCATTTTTTGGCGACAGTTTTTTGTCCAGCGCAAGAATGTCTTTCATCTTTGCTGGAGCCGCATTTTCAAATGAACCAGGAACAGCTACAGGAACAATATCTTTTGGTTTTGCAAAAAGTCCTGTAGAAACAAGAAGAACCGCAATAGCGGCAAGAATAATTTTTTTCATATAAACAATAATATCATCTAAAGAAAAATAATCAAATTTATTTTATAAGGGAATTCAGTTTTTCATTCAGTGAACGGAGCTCTGTGTCATTCGGGTTAAGAGCGACAACCTGCTTAAGATAATACTGGGCTTTCCGGTAATCATTTTTTGCGTAATAGATTTCGTAAAGCCTGTACAACGCATCACTGTTTCTTGGGTTTGCGATAAGGCTTGAACGCAAGTCAGAAAGGCTCAGGGACTCCGAGTCGCGCAGAAAACTTCGCTGGTAATACAGAAAACTCTTCAGTTTTGCGCTGGCAGAATCAATCTGCTGGTTTATGAGCGACAACGCCTGGGCATTCCGGCCGGAAGCAACCATCACCGAAATATAGGACTGGATAACATTTTCATCAGAAGGAGATTGCCTGTAAGACTGGGAGACAAGATTCCATGCCTCATCGTAGCGTTTCAGCGCAAGACAAATCTCTACATGATTAAAAAGAGTCTCACGGTCTGTATCCGCCCCGGAAACCAGCCTTGAACTGGTCTCATACGCTTTCTGCCATTCTTTTTTGCGGATAAAACCTTCTGTAGCATAAAAGAGAGCCGATTTTTCATCCGGGGAAACAGAAAGAACCATATTTGCGTAATATTCCGCAGACTGACCTGCCACAAGAAGTCCTGTTGCGCTGGAAATTCTTGCCGCATAAAGAAGAACATCCTTGTCTCCGGGATAATTTTTCAGCGCGGTTTCTATTGTAGCCACGGCTGCGGTGTTATTTTTTGACCATTCAAATTGAATCCGAGAACGCAAGAGCAGATATTCCCTGGAACTACTGTCCTGTCTGGAATAAACGTCGAGCAGCGACGCCGCATGGATATAATCTTTTTTCTGGATTAGGATTCGGGCACGGAACAGAACTGCCTCAAGGTCGTTCGGTTCCTGCTGAAGAACGCGCGAAATATATTCCTCGGCCTTCGCATAATCTTTTTTCAGAAAATAAATCTGCGCGCCAAGCTTTAAAACTCCCATGTCGGAAGGATATTTTTCAAGCAGAGAATTAACCTGGGTTTCTGCCTCCTGCACATTCCCGGAAAGATACAAAGATTCAGCATACGCAAAAAGAACCTGAAAAACTTCCGGCGCTTTCTTTGCGGCGTTGCGGAACTGCCCGACCGCCACCTCGTACATTAAATTTTTTTTGTACAGAATTCCAAGCAGATAAGAAGCCAGAACCGAATCAGGACAAAGCGAAAGCCCTTTTTTCAGCGCGGCCTCTGAATCATCAAAGAACGGAGAGACATCTGAAACTTTCGTTACAACCAGAGATGGCAGAACGATTGTCAGAAAATCAACATTTCCGGTGCTTGTGTCGTAAATTCCGTTTCTGGCGGAATTTATTGCGCCAAGGTAAGAGTTTCCCATTGAAACATCAGGCGATTCCCAGTCAACGCGCTCGTTTGTCCAGACCATCTGCATGATATTTGACCCGACCGCAATAAGAACTTTCTCATTTTCGGTAAGTTCGGAGCTTTGTTTTCTTATAGACTGAACCGCGCGCCTTAAAGATGACGGAGAACCAATCTCAACATCCGTCATTATTGCTTCTGGAATTGCGGAAAAATATGTGTAGTTGCGGTTTTTCTTTTCCTCTGAAGCCTGATGATTTATCGCAGTCTTTTCATCCGGGTTTCCTGAAAATTTTCCAGAGACCAGACCACCGTTCGTTTGCTCAGGAACACTTGCACATGAAAAAATCAACGTTGAAAAAAACGCTCCAAATATGAGAAAGATGAATTTTCCGACGCTGATTTTATAAAAAGTCACAAAAGTTATTCCAGCTACTATTCTTCACTATCGGTGAAGTTAGGTTCGTTTTTCAGTTCTTTGGACATATCCTCGGGAAGAATCTCCAATATCGATTTCCTATGAAAAAACAGGATGACCAGAAAAGTTCCCGCCAGAATCAAAGTCAATGGACAGATAAGCAAGGCGAGGCGGCTTAACGGCATTTTGATTACATTGAATGAAAACAGAAGAAATACAATTCCAAGCGAAAAAAGCGCAATCGCCGGCAAATCATAATTTATAGAAAAGACTTTTCCTGTTGTCCGCGCTGCAACCAGCAGGCTTAACGCTGTAAGAATCACAAAAAACGGCCAGAGTTTTTCAAGCCCAACGGAAAAACAGCCAAAAACCAGAACCAGCGAAAAGATTCCGTAGAAACTCAAGCTCAACCCGGAAAAAAGCTTAAACGGGGAACGGGAAAAAGCAATGTAACTGTAAAGGATTCCAAGTCCTGCAAGAAAAATCACCACAGGAATGCTCCATCCGGCAAAATCCGGACTTTTACCGGCAAACGCAAGGGCCAGCAGAACTCCCCCGAAAATAAGCAACATTCCAAATGCAAGAATTGTATTCAAAAGCTTAACGCCTGGCTTTTTCATGTAGACTCCTAAATTCAACATTTTAAAATATCATAAATTATAATAGAATACACTAATAAGCCTTATCTTGCCAACAACTAATGAACATGGTAAATTTAAAATATGAGATTAAATAACCTGATTCTGGCATTTCTTCTGTTTTCCGCAATGCTTTTTGTTTCATGCAGGACAGAGGAAAATGACAAAAATGCCGCAATTGAAAAATCACAGACAGAACTTTTTACTCTTCTTGGCCAGGAAAACCTTGAGTCTGTAAGCCGATACGCAATTGTAAACCAGATTGCCACAAATCTTGTCTCCCTGAATGACCAGCAGGGGCTTATACTTTTTCTTACAAACTGGGTTGAGGAACACCCTGAAGATTCCTACAACGCATACTGGCTTTATCTTACAGCGTGCGCTTATCTTTCCAACGGAGCCGAGCCGGTCGCCGAATATTACTTTGACCGG
>DLKK01000066.1:7258-43154 GCA_002478955.1 Treponema sp. UBA7590 | reverse complement strand
ACAGAAAAAACAGCGGATTTTATGCCCGTTTGGAAGAGTACTGAATTCCGGCAGCTCTTCACGGCATTTTTCTGTTGCTTTTGGACAACGATATGCAAATGGGCAGCAATGCTCCTGCTCAAGAGTTGTTTTCACCTCAATATTAGACCTTGAAAGCTTGCCGGCCGCTCCCTCAAAAAGAAGTTTTGTATACGGATGAAGCGCGTCCTTGTACAAAGTCCGGGCATCGCCTTCCTCCACCATTACACCGCGGAACATCACGCCGATTCTGTCGCAAAAATACGAGGCAACCTTCAAATCATGAGTGATAAAAATAAAGCTAAGATTTCGTTTTTGGCGCAAATCCTGAAGAAGATTTATAATCTGTCCCTGAATAGAAACATCCAGGGCCGAGACAACTTCATCGCATACAAGAAGTTCCGGATTCATAATAAGACCGCGCGCAATTGAAATTCTCTGCCGCTGGCCGCCCGAAAATTCCGACGGACGCCGCTTTAAATCCTCAGAAGAAAGTCCAACTTCCTGAATGATTTCTTTCGCCCTCATACGAGCATTTTCTTCTCCGCGCCACAAAGACGAATAACGGAGCGCAGAAACAAGAATTTCATATACAGACATCCGCGGATTCAATGATTTTGCCGGATCCTGAAAAATATATTTTACTTTCTCTCGGTAATTTTTTAGCTCTCTCCTTTTAAAAGAAGAAATATCGTGGCCAAAAAACTCAATTTTTCCGGATGTCTGCCTATACATTTGCACAATCAGCCGGGCAGTCGTTGTTTTTCCACAACCAGACTCACCTACAATCCCATAAGTAGAACCGGCCGGAACCTTAAAAGAAACATCGTTCACCGCATATACAGTTTTTTTGTTCCTGGCAAAAAATCCAGCCTCCAGATTGAACTGCTTTGTAAGCCTGGAAACTTTCAGCGCGATTTTTTTATTTTCCGGGGCGGTAGCAAAATCGCTTCCACAAGAATTAATATCTTCAGTCAAATTTTTCCTCTTTTGAAATTGAAGCCATTTTCCCTTTTGTATAATGCTCGCCAAATTTCGGCAATGCGGAAATCAACGCTTTTGTATAAGAATGAGCTGGATTTTTCATAATCTTTTCAGAAGAATCTGTCTCAACAACACTTCCGTGGTACATTACACAAATTCTGTCGCTTATCTGTGCCACAAGATTTATATCATGGCTTATAAAAATAATCGAAAGCCCACGTTCCTCTTTCAGCTGCAGAAGAAGAGAAATTATCTGAGCCTGAATCGTTACATCCAATGCGGTTGTAGGTTCGTCCGCAATTAAAAGCTCACAGTTCTGGGCAAGAGCCAACGCAATTCCTATTCTTTGCAGCTGACCGCCCGAAAACTGGTGCGGAAAAGCCTTAAGACGCCCGAAAGAATCCGGCAGCCCCACATCCTTTAAAAGCTGCGCAGCCTTTTTGTCAGAATCTTCCCTTGTAATATCCGGCTCGGAAACTCTGAACGTTTCAAAAAACACGCTTCCGATATTCTGCAATGGGTCAAAACTTCTTCCTGGCTCCTGAAAAATCAGCGCAATTTTCTGTCCACGGAAGTTCCTAAGTTCCTTTTGGCTAAGACTTGTCAATTCAACACCATTAAAATAAATTCTTCCAGACATTTCAGCATTTTGCGGCAAAAGTCCAGGAATCGCAGTTGTGGAAACCGACTTTCCTGAGCCAGATTCTCCCACAATCCCCAGAATCTCGCCTTTATTTATATAGAAAGAAACATCTTTTACAGCCTGAACAAGGACTTTTTTTGTTCCCCTAAGCATTCTGAACGAAACCGCAAGATTTTCAACAGAAAGCAATGAATCCTTGTGCCTGCACAAAATATTTCCAGGCTTTTCAACATTGACATTCCTCTTCTTGAACACAATATTGTATGGATCAAAAAAATCGCGCAGAGCATCGCCCAAAAAGTTAAAAGCAAGCGTAACAAGAAGGAGCATAAAAACCGGCCATAAAAGCCAAAGAAAATTCCGAAGATTAGAAAGCGTTGAAATATCGCGGTTTATCAAAGACCCCCAGCTCACCGCAGGATCACTTATTCCAAGCCCAAGGTACGAAAGAGTTGTTTCGCTCATTATGAATCCCGGAACAGAAAGCGCTGTGCTTACAATCAAAAGACTTGAAATCTGCGGAATTATGTGCCTGAAAATCACAACAAGACTTGGAATTCCTTCCAGCTGCGCATCCACAACAAATTCCTCACGCTTTATTGAATGAACCATTCCGCGGATTGTGCGCGCGCTTCCCGGCCAGCCCACCAAAGCCAGAATCAACGTAATCACCATGTAAGACGTACCGGAATCCATTTTTGTGTTCAAAAGAGAACGCAAAAAAAGAATGAAATAAAGCGATGGAATCAGCATAAAAAATTCGGCAAAACGCATGATTGCCCAGTCGGTAACACTTCCAAAATATCCGGAAAATCCGCCAAGGACAATAGCAAGCAAAAGAGAAATTGCTGTTGCGACAAAACCGATTGTAAGAGAAATTCTGCTTCCATAGACAATTCTGCTGAAAAGATCACGACCAAGATTGTCCGCACCCAAAAGATAGACAGGATATTCAGAATCCGAACCAAAAAGATGAGTGCGGCAAGGAATAACACCAAGAAGTTTGTACGGCTCGCCTTTTACAAAAAGTTTAAAGTTGTGGATACATTCCTCATCTTTTACGCGAACATAATTCCACGTAGCTTTGTTTATGGCGCGGAACTCGCGGACTTTAAGCCCATTTTTTGTAAGCTGAAGATTCGCCGGATGAAAAGTATTATTCTCGTAGGTGCGCGAGGCAGAATACGGCGCAAAAAATTCCGCAAAGATCATCACAAAATACATAAACACAAGCAGGATTACACTTGTAAATGCAAGAGGACGAGTCTTTAAATATCGCAGGAAATTCTTCATCAGGCTTGCTATTTCTAGTTGTTTTTCATCCAGTTTTTAATACCGCGTACAACATCAGAATCAATCACATGCTCAACACGGCAAGCGTTCTGCTCAGCCTGATCTTCTTCAAGCCCAGTGATTTTCATCAGGAATTTTGTAAGAAGCTGATGCCTGTCATAAACATCCTGAGCCTTCGCCAGACCTTTTTCGGTAAAATTGATATGCTGGTTTTCATCAACAAAAATATAGCCGTCTTCCTTTAAAATTCCCATTGCGCGGCTTACGCTAGGTTTTGAAACATTCAGTTTGTGGGCAACATCAACAGAATGGCATTCATTTTTTTCCTGCCAAATCATCAAAATCGCTTCAAGATAATCTTCACCAGACTCGTACATCACTATTGCTCCTATCAGTTTCCTTCATAAAACAGTATAACACAAAATCATGATGTACGGTAGTTTTAATCGTTAGCCATGACTTCCTTTGAAAGTTCAAGAATCATATTGTAGATTGGCTTTCCACCTGGAACCATAGGCAAAACCATTTCATCCTTGTCAACTCTTGCATCAATAACAGCAGCCTTGCCGGATTTAAAGGCTTCATCAAAGACTTTTGCAAATTCCTTTGCATTCGTTGCCTTGTAACCCTTGATTCCATAAGCATCAGCAAGTTTTATCCAATCAGGACCAAAATCCAACGTTGTCTGGCTGAACCGTTTTCCATAAAACAGACGCTGCCACATTCGGACATTTCCAAGCGCATTGTTATTTTCAACAACAATTACAATAGGAAGATTATAATGCGCGATTGTCGCAAGTTCATTACAGTTCATGCGGAACGAACCATCTCCGGCAATATGGACAACTCTACTTCCTGTCTTAGAAAGAGAAATTCCGATTGCCGCGCCAGTTCCGTAGCCCATAGTTCCAAGCCCGCCAGATGTAACAAAACGTCGCTTTTTTCCAAAAGGATAGAACTGAGCCGTCCACATCTGATGCTGTCCGACTTCCGTGGTAATAAAACAGTCATCGCCCACAACCTCATGGATATGCTCACAGATAAATTTAGGATTTATCGAATCCTTCGGATTTTTATCATAGCAGGAAGGATAAGTTTTCTTCCATTCGTTAATCTGTTCGAGCCATTTCTTGTGTTCATTTTTGTTCACAAGCGGAATAAGTTTTGAAAGAACATCTTTTACATCACCAACAACGCTTGCGTCTGTATCGATATTCTTGTTGATTTCTGCCGGGTCAATATCAATGTGGAGAATCTTTGCGCGCTCAGCAAACTTTGAAGGGTCGCCATAAACGCGGTCGGAAAAACGCGCGCCAATCGCAATGACCAGATCAGCCTCGGTGATTCCCATGTTGCTTGCATAAGTTCCATGCATTCCGACCATCCATGTGCAAAGCGGATGCTTTGAAGGAAAAACATCGCGCCCCATCAATGACTCACTTACAGGAATAGATGCCTTTTCAGCAAACTGAAGAAGTTCCTCTTCCGCACCAGAGATTTTCACACCGCCACCGGCATAAATTATAGGGCGTTCAGAAGCATTGATTATCTCCGCAGCCTTTTTAATATCATCTTCAGAAGGAGTCGGAACAGTAACCGCACGCTTAAAGCTAGAAGCATTCAGTGCAGCCCTAGCAAGAGAATCAGGATCTTTTGAAGGTTCAAATTCATACTGGACGTTCAAGGCTGTAACATCCTTTAAAATATCAATAAGAACCGGTCCCGGACGACCAGATTTTGCAATAAGGAATGCTTCCCGGATTGTCTGAGCCAAATCCTTTATATCTTTAACAAGATAATTATGCTTTGTGATAGGCAGAGTTACGCCGGTAATGTCAATTTCCTGAAAAGAATCACGGCCAAGCAAAGCCTTTCCAACATTGCAGGTAATCGCAACAAGCGGAACAGAATCCATGTAGGCTGTCGCGATTCCTGTTACAAGATTCGTCGCTCCAGGGCCAGAAGTCGCCATACAGACACCGACTTTCCCCGTGGCACGCGCATATCCATCAGCAGCGTGGCAAGCACCCTGCTCGTGTGCAGTAAGAATATGTTTAATACGGTCCGAATTCTTATAAAGCTCATCATAAATATTAAGAATACAGCCTCCAGGATAACCGAAAACTGTATCCACGCCCTGCTCAATAAGACATTCAATAACAATCTGAGAACCGTTGATCAACATAACATTTCCTTATTCTATTTTTAAAATATACTATAGGATAACGTTTTTTTATGTTGATTTCAATGTGTGGACAAAAATTGAATTTTATCTTATATCGTCGGCAACAATATTCAGTCTCGCCAAAATTTCTTTTAGCTGGACTTCTGTAATTCCTGCAACTTTTACCGTAAGACGACGTTTTCCAGCTTCTTTCAGCTCGCGAGTAACAAGGGAAACAAGATTTCCGTTTTCCTTTGCGATTTCATCCACAAGTTTAGCAAGCTGACCAGGAGTATCGTCCAAAGTAAGGATAAAGCGGACACCGGCTTCGCGAGAACCAAACATATCAGTGAACAGCTGGAACAAGTCGCTTTCCGTGATGATTCCAACAAGGCATTCGCCGGACATTACGGGAACACAACCAATTCCATTGTCAACCATAAGTTTTGCGGCGTTTTCCACAACCTCAGACTCAGGAACTGTAACAACTTTTTTGGTCATAATCTTTTCAACAGTGATTTTTGAAAGAAGATAACCAATCTCAAACATATCAAGAGTTGTGGCCTCAGAAGGAGCGGCCTTCGCCAAATCTTTTTTTGTAAGAATTCCTACAAGATTATTGTTTTTATCAACTACAGGAAGTTTCCCGATATTTTTTTTGGTCATCAAAGCCTTGGCTTCTGTGATTGAACTTTCAGGCGCAATTGTGACAGGATTTTTTGTCATTACATTTTTTACCAACATAAGCAACTCCAATGAAAAAAGTTTTTAATTTTGAGTTTTAGAAATTACAAATCAGCTTAGGCTTTTATCTTTTGTTCCAAAAAACTCAAACATTCAGACTACGTAATTATACCACGAAAATATAAAAGCAAGGAAAAAAATCAACCACCAAGGTATGCTTTTTTCACGGAATCGTCGTTCAACAGTTCAGTGGCGTTGCCGGATTTTATTATTTCCCCTGTTTCAAGTACATAAGCGCGGTCTGCAATGGAAAGAGCCTTGAATGCATTCTGCTCAACAAGAAGAATTGTAGTTCCGTCCGCATTGATTCGTTTTATGATTTCAAAAATCTCGTCAACAAGAATCGGAGCAAGCCCCATGGAAGGTTCGTCCAGCAGCAAAAGTTTCGGCTGGCTCATAAGCGCACGTCCCATGGCAAGCATCTGCTGCTCACCGCCAGACAAAGTTCCTGCCGCCTGCTTTATACGTTCCTCAAGCCGCGGAAAAAGCGTAAAGACATGCTCAATATCTTTTTCAATTCCAGCCTTGTCCTTTCTAAGATATGCGCCAAGCTGAAGATTTTCCAAAACAGAAAGGTTTGCAAATACCCGGCGTCCTTCCGGAACTTGAATAAGATTTTTTGCAACAATTTTATCCGCGCCAAGATTTGTTATATCATCGCCGTTAAAAATAATTGTTCCCTTCTGCTTTTTGATTATATTTGAAATTGAATGGAGCGTCGTTGTCTTTCCAGCTCCGTTTGAGCCAATCAAAGTAATTATTTCGCCCTGATTTACATCAAAACTGATTCCGTGCAAAGCCTTGATCGCACCGTAATTCACACAAAGATTTTTTACCTCAAGCATCATAGTCAGATTCTCCTAAACCGAGCGTTAATTGTTTCCAAGATATGCTTTTACAACTTCCGGATTCGCCTGTATTTCCTCTGGAGTTCCCGCCGCAATGATTCTGCCGTAGTTCAAGACCATGATTCTTTCGCAGATTCCCATAACAAGCTTCATATCATGTTCAATCAAAAGAATTGTAAGCTTAAATTCCTTGCGGATAAACGCAATAAGTTCCATAAGCTCCTTTGTTTCCTGAGGATTCATTCCCGCGGCAGGTTCATCCAGCAAAAGAAGTTTAGGATTTGAAGCAAGCGCACGCACAATTTCAAGCTTTCGCTGCTCGCCATACGGAAGATTTTTAGCCTTCTCATCTGCCTTTCCAGAAATCTTAAAAAGTTCAAGAAGATTCATAGCTTTTTCAGACATAACCTGCTCATCTCTGCGGAATTTCGGGGTTCTAAAAAGAACGTCAAAAACTGATACGCGACGCTGGTTGTGAAGCGCAATAAGAACATTATCCTTTACAGAAAGTTCGCCAAAAAGACGGATATTCTGAAAAGTTCTTGCAACTCCAAGTTTATTCAGCTGCGCAGGCCCAAGTTTATTTATTACATGAACCTTGTCATCCTTGTCCCAAAAACTAATCTGACCGCTTGTAGGCGTGTAAATTCCAGAGACCATATTGAACATCGTTGTTTTTCCGGCGCCATTAGGTCCAATAAGCCCAACAAGCTCGCCCTCATACAAATCAAAAGAGGCATCGCTTACAGCACAAAGACCGCCAAACACAATCTGAACATCAGAACATTGAAGAACCAGTTTTTTTTCAGCCATTATTTCACCTCTTTTTTAGCAAATTTAGCAGGAAGCTCCAAAAAGAATTTCTTTAGTCCGCCTGATTTTATCCAGTCAAATGTGTTCACAAAACTGAATTCTTTTGTTCCAAGAAGTCCCTGAGGTCTGAAAAGCATTACAAAAATAAGAACAACCGGGTAAAAAAGCAGACGGTAATTCTGAAGGAAACGCAAAGCTTCCTGAAGATAAGTCAAGACAAAAGCCGCAAGGACAGAACCAGTCATAGAACCCATTCCGCCAAGAACAACAAAGATAAGATAATCAATTGATTTTGTAAAAGCCGCCTGTTCAGGTTTTATAAAACCTACATACATAACGTAAAGCGCGCCGCCGATTCCGGCAACAAAACTTGCAAGGACAAAACCTGCCATCTTATAGTGAAAAACATGGATTCCGCACGAATTTGCGGCAATCTCATCCTCACGCACAGCAAGAATAGCACGCCCGAAAGTTGAACGGACAATATTCTGCACAAGCACAACAACAAGAACCAGAACACTTGCAACAACAAGAACCGCAACAGTCGGATTCAACGTAAGGATTGTAGGAAAAGATTTTCCGTTCGGACCACCAGTCCACTGCTTTAAATTAACAAGGACAACGCGGATAATCTCGCCAAAGGCAAGAGTTACAATCGCAAGATAGTCACCTTCGAGCTTCAATGTTGGAAAACCAATAAGGAAACCAAAAAACGCAGTTATAAGACCAGCACAAATTACAGCCAAAGGAAGCGGAACGTGTGCATTTGTGTTCAATAAAATTGTCGCATAGGCACCCAAAGCCATAAATCCTGCCTGACCAAGACTAAGCTGCCCCGTAATTCCAGAAATAATGTTTACGCTTATAGCCATAATCGCATAAATTCCGGCAAGCGCAAAAACTCCGGAAGAATAAGCGTCCATAATGCCAGTTGAAGTAAGAAGTGTCGGTACAGCAACCACAACAAGGCTAACAACTGAAAGAATCAATGTATTTCGTATAAATTTATTTTTCATTTTGACCTCATAAAATCCAAAACACCGGAAAATCAAACCTTAACAGTTGTTTTTTTGCCGAACAAACCAGCCGGTTTTACAAGAAGAATTACAATCAGGATTATGTAAGAAATTGCGTCCGCATACTGGCTGCTCAAATAGCCTTTGGTCAAAGTTTCTGCAATGCCAAGAATTATTCCGCCGGCCATTGCACCAGGAATTGAACCTATTCCACCAAGAACCGCCGCAACAAACGCCTTCAATCCAGGAATATATCCCATAACAGGATCAACCTGCGGATACGCCGTTGCATAAAGAACTCCGCCTGCACCAGCCAGAACAGAACCAACAACAAAAGTAACAGCAATAATCCTGTTCACATTTATTCCCATAAGGGCAGAAGCCTTTAAGTCGTAGGAAACAGCCTGCATGGCCTTTCCTGTTTTTGTCTTATTTACAAGAAAGTTAAGAAGAACCATAAGAACAGCACTAGAAATAATTACAACAAGCTGAAGATTTGAAATAGAAAGAATTCCGAATGTAAAATTTTTTGTCTCCATTGTAGGAAACTGACGCGGATCTGGACCGACAAAAGGAAGAACGCGCATAAGATTCTGCAGAATAAGTTCAACAGCAATCGCGGTTATCAATGAATTAAGACGCGGAGACTCCCGCAAAGGACGATATGCAAAACGTTCAATCAATATTGATAAAAGACCGCAGAGAACCATAGCCGCGATGAATGCGCCAGCCATTCCAAATGCGCTAGCCCCAACTGCCACAAGAACAAAATAGCCAGCATAGGCACCGACCATCATGACATCACCGTGGGCAAAATTTATAAGTTTTACAATACCATAAACCATGGTGTAGCCAAGCGCAATCAAGGCATAAATGCTTCCAAGCGACAAACCGTTTATAAGCTGCTGTACAAAAATAGAACCAGAATTCACGAGTTCACCCCAAATATTTTAGACTTCATATAATTTTAGTTGTAATATCCAAAAATGAAAAGGGGAAAAAATGTCCAATAATAACTTATGTGCAGGTTTTTACAATTTTTTTATTGATTTAGAACGAAACGCTCACAGCAGATTTGCAATTTGCTCCAGACGGTTGTGCTCGCGCTTCGCTTGTATTTATCAAGGTGCTACGCACTTTAATTTGTTTTATCGCACAAAGTCTTCACAAATTACAAATCTGCTTACGCTTTTATTCCTCTTCTTAAGAAAAACTGCCCAAGAAGAGGAGATTTTTTTACATGTGACCGATTCGGGCTTGTGGAGTTGTCATTTTATCGCAGTCCTCTTTTTCTTTTGAAGTATTGTCATCCGCACCTGAATAAAGTTCTCCTGCCACATCAACCATGCAAGGATCCCAAGGAGCACAGTCCATCAGTGAACCGCCGCCAGTTGTAAGTTGACGAATACCAATTCCCCGAGACTCAACATCTGCTTTTGTCATACCCAAAATTTTCAAAGGAATTGTGTACCAATAGCTCATATCAAGGTCATTTGTTTCAACAGCGGTATAATTGTCAGAAGCCATAAGCATTTCTCCAGTCTGTGCAGATGTTTTTCTGTTATCAGTTGGAGTAGATTCATAATAAATCTGTTTGCTTACAACGCATTGTCGTTTATATTTTATGTCAATTCCAGAAGTTCCAGTTGTCGTTCCGCTGTTCAAAGAAAGACAACGACTTGTATCAGTTGTTGTATTATAAGAAAAATAACCATCACTTTGAACATGGAAGAATCCCGGAGTTCCGACACCAATAAATGTTCCATCAAAAGTTCCGTATTTTGAAGAATGATACAACAGCCAGTCAAAGCCATTCGCATCTTCAAAGGCTATGCCATCATTTGCTGTTCCCCAAACACGTGTTCCTGCAGCATCCAAATAAGAACCTTTTGCAAGAACAGATGCTCCTGTATTAATTGCAAGTCCTAAAGGAATATCACGGTTATTCCACCACGCATTGTCGCTAGAGGCAAAATTATGGAACATAAATTTTGCACGGTCTACCATATTTGTAAGTTCAACCATTACATAAAGATTCGTGTCATCATAAGCCGCGTAAAGAGCATAAACATCGTAAGGAACTTCCTGCAAACCAGTCCAAGTTCTAGGGTCGTCATAAGCCGCACACTGTGCAATTCGTTCTGCTTCCGTCCAGTCTGACCAGCTGGAAATTGTTTTGTTTGTGCCATAGCCGTTTTTGTTCGTCCAATAATACTCTGAACCTTCGGCTTTTGTGTAGTCCACAGTCAATGTGTAGGTTGCGCTTGCTGAGCCGTTTTTTACTGTGATTATGAATTCCGTTGACTTTCCGTCTGCGATTGTTGCGCTTTCCGGACTTACTGACACTTTTGCAGAACTTGCATTTGCCACTGCTGTTACAGTTACAGAGCAGGAATCGTCCGAGCCGCTTAGAGACTTTTTAAATGATGTTCCAGAAAGAGAGCCAATTGAAGAACCGTTTACTCTAATAGAAGAAAGTGTTACATCGTTTGGAGATTCGGCTTTTCTTGTTACAGAAAGTGAATATGATTTTACAGTTCCGTCCTCGGCTGTTACAGTAATTGAGAACGATTTTGGTTCGCCCGCAACAAGGGAAGTTTCGCCGCTCGGACTTACAGAAACCGTTGCCTTTGAAGAATTTGCAACCGCTGTAACTGTAACTTTTTCTGTTTCTGCAGGAACTTCATATTCTTCCTCCAAACCGATAGAAACTCCATTCACCTTGATTTCTTTTAAAGTTGCGTCGCTGTCTAAAGTTGGTGCGGTTGTAGGGTCGGAATCGTAGAATTTTGAACCGTCGTACCAGAAAGTTCCTGCAATTTTAGAATCTAAATCAGAACTTTGACTTCCACCAGCAGGAATAAGAATTATATTTATTGCCTCTTTTGAACTTCCGTATTTTTCAGTTACATCAATCATATACCAACCGCTAGGGTCATTCATATAATCAGAAGTTGCATTTGTTGTTAAAGTTGTTCCTGACCATGCACCGCACAATTCAATTTTTGAAGGAGTTGTCCAAGCATAAAGATTTGTATTTGCCGCACATTTCACAAAAATAACAGTTTTTCCAGCCAGAGCATTACCAATCAAAGTGTCAAAATCCGCAGAACCAACGCTAGGAACAGTTACAGTTCCCACAGTTTTTGTTGCATTGCCGTCATTTACGTACACTTTCCACGAGCCAGGAGCAACGCCGGTCAATGAAGCGGTTGTTGTTGAATCAGAATCGATTGAAAGTTTTTCAGAAAGCGGATCGTCAATCCAGACTGAATAGCCGGAAGCTGATTTTATGTTGGTAAACTTTACAGTTCCTGTCTTTTGAATAAAATCAGAAGTCAAAACAGAAGAATCATTTTTGTAAGCCTTAGCAAATCCGTCCGCATCAAAAAGATACGCGCTGGAAACGCCGTCAAATCCACCGAGCGAAACAGAAGAAATATCAACACCGGCATTTAGCAATGCAAGATACGCTTTTCCTTTTGCAGAATCCGAGCCGTCTTTTATTGTGCCGACTGAGTTTGCACCAGAATTTATGTCTGTGACTGCGTACAGAATTTTTACAGGAACGCCAGCAATCTTATATCCACAGACTTCGATTACGCGGTTTTTGCCGACCGGAATATTTTCAACAGACAGAGTTCCCTTTCCGCCAGTGATTGAAACACCGCTTTTTGAAATCGTGCTCATTCCGTAGCCGTAAACATTTACAGTTGCATTTGAAATTTCATAAACATCGACAAAGCGCGATTTTGAATCAAAATAAAGAGTTCCAAAATTCTCATCGTCCGAGCCAGAATTCAGCTCCACCAAATCGGAACATCCAAACATCATCAGAGCGCAAAAAATGCCTCCAACAACCTTCAAAAACTTTTTCATTTTTCCTTCCTTAAATACATACTTTTCTATATACAACCACCACGCTCCGCTTTTCCCGCACGGAATGTGATGGATTTTAAATTATTGTGCAAAAATTGTAACTCCAGTACCTTCGCAGGTTGTATCATTTGAACTTACAACACCAGTCTTATTCATAACCATTGTACCTTTTCCACTTACAGTAAGATTACTTCCTGGATTTATCACAATTGTTAGAGTTTTATTTGCATTCTCTGGAGAAGAAGAAGAATTTTTTATCGTATAATAAATCACATTTCCATTTATTGCTGTTGAACCTACTCCATTCCTGTTTCTTAATGCGTCATTATCTTTACGAAACTGAATCATGTCTTTGTGATAATTAAAACAATCTATATATTTTGCCTTATAACTCCAGTCTATCTGATTCATTTCTTGTCCCCACATATAAGAATTATGGGCTTCGCTCGCAAAAGTTCCAACCTTCTTTGTCCGAAGGAATTCATCTCCTGCATGAATAAATGGAATTCCCTGTGCAGAAAGTAAAATTCCATGACCAAATTTTATAATTGCATCTGCATAGCTTGTATATGAAGTTCCAGCAGCAGCTATTTTGTCATAGAAACAAAGATTATCATGTGCCATAAGATAATTCACAGCTTGTTCTGGATTTGCAGTAAAATATCTAGTCCAAACACCTTCTGAATCGCTTCCTAGTCCAGTGCCAGAACCACGCAATCCAACCGTTGTATTCCAATAAGTTGAATCACCATCTTTATCTGTTTTTCCGCTGAAAATATAACCTAAAGTATTTCCATCATCACTTGAACCTTTTAATGTTTCACGCCATTTTCCAGCAAAACAACCAATATGAGCATTAGAAAGCTCCGAAATTGAAGAAGCATAACCATACTCTGAAGAAGAATTATTATTACATTGCCAAGGTTCACCTTGCATTAAAAGATTTCTATCTTTTGTTTCTGCATTTGTGTTATTTAAATATTCACCCCAGTCTTTCAAAGCTGCTTTCGTAAAAATTGCCATAAGGTCAAATCTAAAACCGTCAATATTGTATTCTTCTGCCCAATATTCAAGAGAATCTCGAACCATTCGGCTTACCATGCCGTTGCTTACGTCAACTGAATTTCCACAACCAGACAAATCTGTTGATGTATAATATTTTGAAGAAATTGAGTCGAACATTTCCGTTGCAAACGTATGATTGTAAACAACATCCATAATTACGCGGATTCCGTTCTTGTGAAACTCGTTAACCATTTCCTTTACTTCGCGGATGCGCTCAACATAATCACCCGGGCAAGTTGAATATCTGTCTTCCGGAACGTTGTAATTTACCGGGTCATAGCCCCAATTATATATTTCTCCAGTTTTATTTACATATTTTGTTGCAAAATCATACATCGGCATAATCTGAACATGAGTAACTCCGAGTTCCTTTAAATGGTCAAGACCTGTTTTTACAGTTCTTGCACCATTTGTATATGTTGTTCCAGTTTCTGTCATTCCTGGAAATTTTCCACGATAAGATTCTTTTCCGTTCCATGTGCCAGAGGAAGTAAAATCTCCAACATGAACTTCATATACAATTGAGTCTGTTCGTTTTTCTAACGTTGGTCGCTCAGCCCAACCACCGGTCGGTTCAGTCCGAGACATATCCATTACAATGTTTACACTAGGACCTGCCCAAGAAGAACCAATTGGTCCGCCAGAATAAAATGCCTTATTATCACAAAGCACGTTCGTTTTCTGCTGGTTTCCGTCATACTTAATCATCTTGCCGTAAGGGTCGCGCACTGCCACTCCGCCGATCTTGAACTGGTATTCCGCAAGATGCAAGTCGCCCTGAACTGTTACACCGTAAATATTTGCAGAGTCCGGGTAATCGCCATCGACTTGGAACCCTTTTGTACAAGTATAAGTTTGTTCTGTTCCGCCGACTGGTTTTACAGTAACCGTTACATTGCTTGAATCCGGCGACCAAATACTGAAAGAAGTTGCGCTGCTTGTGTAATATGCGCCAAGCCGTGTTGGAGTTGAAGGTTTTTCAATCTTTGTGAAAACAGAGCTTGCAGAAACTTCTGTTGCACCGTCCGTTCCCCAGACTTTTACGGTTACACTTGAACCTACAGAGATTCCTTCGCCTACTGCAAAGGTTTTGCTTGAATCAAAAGAAACTGCCGTTGCTGAAGTTTTTGGGTCGCTTCCGTCTGTTGTGTATTTTGCGGAAGCGCAGTTTTTTGCAGCAACTGTTACAGACTGGCTCGCTCCGCTGAACGAAGCGTTTCCGCTAGGAGTTATTGAAACGACCGGTTCTGTGCTGAACGGATTTGAAGTTTCAAAAGTTTTTGTTGTAAAGTTGAACCAAGCCTCCTTCACGCCGGCAGGAATTACAACGCCATCCTGCTGGTCTGCCGGATAACGGTTATCGTCGCTTCCGCCGTAGAAAATCACCATTGTTGTTCCGGCAGCAACCCAAGATTCAGTCAAATCGTAGTAATAGCCATCAGATTCCGCACTCATTGACGGCATAGAATCCCATGCGGAAACACGCTGAGTTTCAGTATTATAATAGTAGATTTTGTAAGTGCTCCAGTTTGCGCCGTAAAAATGCACGCGGTAGCCTTCAAAAGAAACTTCTTCAAAGATTTTTCCCGCATTGCAAGTTTTGCCAGATTCAACAGAAACTGCTCTTTTTGAAACACTTCCGTTTTTGTCTTTTATGTATAAATACCATGAGCCGGGAGCAACATTTTTAACCGTGTAAGTGCCGTCAGAAGAAATTTCAACAGGTTCTGCTGCAGAAAGCGGATCATTCAGCCAGATTGAATAACCGGAAACGTTGCTTGCAGAAACAGAAACTTCACCGGCCTTTAAAATATAACTTGAAGAATCAAAAGTTCCATTTGGATTTGACTTGTAATCCGACGCAAGCTTTGCAGCATCAACTAAAGTCGCATGAACTCCAGAAGGAATCACATTTTCTATGATTTTTTCCTGCTCTTCTGTAAAATCAGAAGTCGGAACGCCTTCTTCTATCAACGCCTTGTAAACATTGCCTTTTACAGAAGAAGCATAGTTTATTGTGCCAAGATTATTTTCACCGGAAGAAATATCAACAACCGCAGTAAGAAAAATTCCGTCCAGCTTTGAGTCGCCGCTTTTAGCCTGAACCACAACAACACGATTTTTTCCAACCGGAATATTTTCTATTTTTACAGTGCCTTTTCCGTTCAGAATTGCAGTATTTTCGGCAACTACGGTTTCCATTCCAGAGCCAACAACACAAACATCCGCATAACTGATTTCATTTACTTGAACTGCACGGTCATTTTCGCCAAGAACCAAAGTTCCATAACGTCCATCATATTCAGATTTTTGTTCAAGACTATTTGCACACGAACAAAGAAACAGGACAGACAAAATCCCTGCCAGAGCCATAGCCCTGCACAAAACATTTTTCATTTTTCCTCCATAAACCTCTCACCAAAAAACAGAGCCTTGCCCTTGCTTTTCCCACACAAGAGCAAAACCACTAGAACTATTTTACTTTACAAGAATGAATCTTGCAGAAAGAGCTGGTACGGTGACTGTGCCACTGAATGATTCGCCAGAAAGCAAGTCTGTTCCACTTCCAGAGATGCTAAAACTTTTTGATGATGAAGAATTGTAATTAAATGCAATGTAAATTGTTTCTCCACCACCAATTTTTTTGGCAACGTAAAAATCCTCTTCACCAGCTATCTGTTCATTTGAACCATTCCACAAAGCCTCATGTTCAGCACGTGCTTCAAGACATTTTTGTGTCCAGTCATGAATTTTTTGTTCTCTTTCATTAAAGCCTGAAATTTTTCCAGAAGAGCGGGCAACATTGTCATTGCCCCAGCCACTAGTTGTTGTTGCATTATGGTCACCAATTTCATCACCATAATAAATAGTTATTGGACCAGTATATGCCGCTTGTGCCGCCAAGAGAACCATATTTCGTTTTGCATAATTATCGCTTTCAAAGCCTTCGCTATATTTTTTATTGATTAAGTCTCCAACCCTGAACAAGTCATGGTTCGAAAGCATAAAGTTCGGGTAATATATTTCGTAAGAACCATCATCTTCTTTGCACGAATAACCTTTTTCTGAATAAGTTTTGTACAAATAGCTTAAACCAGTCGTAATATTTCCTGTTGTAGTTCCGCCCCATTCCTGTGCGAAACCTTGAACAACCTGATAATACGCTGGAAAATCAAAACATGAATTTAATCCATAGCCTTTAGCAGCATTTGAAATATTTCCATAAGAATTAGAAGTATAGCCTGCATTTACGGAACCCATTTGAATAACTGTAGAATCTCCATGCCAATGCTCTCCAACCATATAACCTAAAGTTCCCCAATCTGTACCCAAAGTTCCATTTGAAGAAGCAGCCTCTTCCACAACTTTACGAATATCATACCAATAATTATGACCATTTGTACCTGTATTCTTAGGAAAGACACCTGTATCATTATCTTTGTCACCCAAACCAACTTGATAGCATTGGTCAAAACGCCAACCGTCAATTTTATGTTCCGTAATCCAGTAGCGGGCAACATCAGAATAATATTTCAAAGAATTTGAATTATTTGCATAATCAACAGGATTTGAAGTTGAAGGTATAATCCCTGGATTTTTAATTCCATTTCTACCCGGAGAAGAAGCTACAATTCCCTTATTATGACCGAATACACCATCAAGAATAACATTTATTCCATTTTCATGACAAAGGGCAACGAGTTCATCAAATTTTTCCATTGTTCCAAAATGAGGATCAATATTGAAATAGTCATAGGCAAAATAGCCTGTAGCATCTAATTTATCACTTCCATTTGAATTAAAAATCGGAGTCATCCAAAGAGCATTACATCCAAGTTCTTTTATATAAGGAATAGCCTTGATAATTCCTTGCAAATCACCGCCTTTAGTTTGATTATCTGGTCCCCACATCTGTGTAAAGCCAATAGAAGAGTCACCATCTTGGAAACTCGCAACCATAACCTGATAGATTCTTAGCTCATTAAAATTAGTAACCAGCGTATTCACCGGTTTTTCAGCAATAGAAATCGTGCAAGAAACAGTTTTGCTTCCGGCTGAATTTGAAACTGTTCCTGAAACTGATATTGTTCCAACAGATTTTGTAAACTCTGAAACATTAAATGTGTTCGAGCCAATAACAAGCGTTTTTGAGACGCCATTGATTGAAACTGTATTTTGAGTCAGAGCAGATTCGCTTGAAACTGTAATTGTAAATGAACCGCCCAAGTATGCTTTTGAAGGAACTGTTACGGTTGGTGGAACTGGCTGATTTGGATTTTTTGTTGAAAAATTAGAAGAAACTTTGCTTCCATCTTTATCCTCTGTTCCAGAAGCGCCACCAATATACCAATATTCACCAGCAGAAGGAATATAAAGGTCAGAAGTCTGATTTGTTCCGACAACTGAACCACCATTATTATTAAAGATAACCTTAGACGTTGTTTGTTCTATTGTGTAATTATACCAATCACCATTTAAAGTCATTGATTTTCCAGGCCAAGTTCCGCCTGTATAATTTACAGAACCAGAAGTTGCCCATGCCCAAATATAACTATAACCAAGAGATTTTGGCACATGAACTATTATTTTATCTGTAACAACAACATTTCCCAGCACAACTTCCGCCGCTGCACTAGATTCAACAGTCACCGTTCCGCTTTTTACAACCGCGCCGTCTTTTACAGCGTAAACATTCCAAGTTCCCGGGGCAACATTTTCAACCGTTACCTCTGCAGAATCACCAGAAACCGCAGAAGAGATTTTTGAGTTCGGGTCGGAAACCTGAATTGTACAGCCCGAACAGCCGTTTGCGGTAATTTTTACGCTACCAGCTGTCAATGCATAAGAAGAGCTTTCTTTCAAGCTGCCATCCTTAAAGTCCGAAGCAATTGCGCCAGCATCAATCAGGCTTGCATGCGTGCTAGAAGGAATTGCATTATATATAGAAGAAAATTGCTCATCTGTAAGTTTTGAAAGGTTCTCACCTTTTTCAAGCAATGCCGCAAAAACCTTGCCTTTTTTAGAAGACTCCCAGTTTACAGCAACGGAAGTATTTGCTCCGCCCTTAATGTCGCAGACTGCATACATCGTGATTCCGTCAATTTTAGAGTCAGCAGAAGAATCACCGAAAGCCTGTACTTGAACAACCGCATTTTTTGTAACAGGAATCTGTTCAATTGTTGAAAAAGTTCCCTTTCCTTTTTCAACAGGAGTTACAGGGGCAGATTTTTCAAATTTTTTACCATTTGAATCAAAACCGGAAATCTTTACCGTTGCCGACTTTATATCGTCAACAAAAACAGCCCTTGTTTCAGAATTAATCGAAATCGAACCGTACTCCAAATCATTCTTTTCAGAAACAAAATCAGAGCAAGACGAAAACAGAACAACGCCAAAAATCAGCGCGACAGCCGAAAACATCTTTAGATTTTTCATGTTTTTTCCTTATTTTTGTAGGCAAGAACCACACTTTTTTAATTAACTTTCCCTAAAAAAATTGTAAGTCCACAATATTGATCTGTCAAATTAATGTTTTGTTATAAAAGAAAATAGGTTATAATTCATACTAGTATTAGCATGCTTTGCACACTAGTATTAGTATGCAAAACATACTAATACTAGATTATTTAAAAACTAATGTTATCCTGCAGGCAAATCTAATATTAGAGCGCAAGTTTAAATATGCAAAGAATTCAGGCAAAGCACATACTATCCAGCTCAACAAACATATCAATTTTTTTAATGTTTATGATATTTATCAATTGTCTGCAACTTGCTTAAGGATTACCACTGACCAAGGGTTTACACCGTACGAGTCCGCAGCCGTGTAAACGCAAGAAGTATCTGTTTCATCCCAGCAGTTAAAACTTGTTTCTGCCCAAGAAGAAGTATCCGCAACACGAGTCCATTTGCTGCCAGCAGCAGGAGCTGGAATCGTGTAAGAAACTTTATCTGTATACATATTCATGAACACAAGGTAGTCGCTTCCGCCGGAAACTGTGCTTCCGTTTACGCGAATCCATACGCAGCGGTCACCGTCCGACAATGTATTAACGCCGTCCTCTTTCTTAAAGTCATACAGAACGTTGTAATTTGCCTGCTGGAATGCCGGCTCGTTTGCACGCAGCTTTAGCATATAGTTCATGAACTTAAAGTTGCCGTTTACGTTTGCTTTGTTTCCAAATTCTCCAAAATTATTGTGGTAAGCGCCGCTTCCACCGGTTGCAACAAGATGAGGCGAAGAAGTGTTTATCATGTTGTAGTTGTTCCAGGTTGCAACGCTATCGATATTGTAAGGATTGTTGTTTCCGTTCTGCGTTCTGCCGAACTCATCGCCCCATACAATCATTGGAACTCCGCGGCTTATCATCTGGATTGCAATGTAGTTTCGGGCTGCCTGGCGTTTATCTTTTGCTTCTGTTCCAAAACCCAGCGTGTTGTTGTCGCTGTTACCGCCGTCGCTTGGTCCAAACGGCCAAGTCAAAGTGCTATTCATCGCATTTCCCGCACCTTGATAGCTGCACAAATCGGCAAGAGTAAATCCATCGTGAGCAACTACAAAGTTCACAGATTTATGCGGACCGCCCTCTTTGTTGAAATTGTCGTAATCTCCGTTGATATAATTGTTCAACAACCCTCTTTCACCTTTTCCAACATACGAACGGATTGAATCGCGGAAACGTCCGTTCCAGCCACCCCAACCTTCAGGAAAGTTTCCAACCTGATAGCTGTTGCTTCCACAATCCCAGCTTTCCGCAATCATTTCAACATCATTTTCAACACCAAGAGCAACAATATCTTTTAAAGTCTGGGATTCAACATTGTAATCCCAGTTGCCAGACGAATTCTTTTCTCTTCCCAAAACTGTTGCCAAGTCGAAGCGGTAGCCATCAACGCCCATTTCGTCAATCCAGTAAGCAAGGGAATCCAGAATGAACTTGCGGACTACAGGATTATCGCACTGCAAGTTGTTTCCGCAACCAGTAGTTTCCCAGTAACCGCCAACGTTGTCCTGAACAAGCGAATAATATGTGCTGTTGTCAAAGCCGCGCATAAATGTAAGCTCGGCAGTCTGATAACTGTCTTTTTCGCCGTACCAAGTTCCGCCTTCGCCAGAATGGTTGAATACAACATCAAGGTAAACTTCCATTCCTACATCGTGGAACGCTTTTACCATTTCCTTGAATTCGCGCGTTGGTCCGCCGTAAGATTTGTCGCTTGAATAACGTCTGTCCGGCGCAAAGTAGCCGTAAGTCATGTACGCCCAGTAGTTTCCGCCCGGCGCGTCATCTGGATTTGCGTCGTTGTCGCTTTCGTGAACCGGCAAAAGTTCGATTGTGTTCACACCCAACGCTTTAAGGTAAGGCGCCAACATTCCGGCACCTTTGTACGTTCCCTGATATTCAGCTGGAATATTTACAACGCCGTCAAAGCCGTCAAAACCATTTAATATAGAAGAAAGTTGCGCAGAAGAAGAATGTTTTGTAATTCCGCGTGCGTGTGCCTCGTAAATGATTGCCTTTTCCTGCGGAATTTTTGGTCTTGTGCCAAAACTTGTGCTGTCTTTTACAACAACTGATTTTGAGGCATAAATACCAGTGTCAAAGTTTCTACGTGCCGCACCTTCAAAAACTTCCTCGCCAGTTCCGTACATTCCGCCATTCAAGCTGCCAAGCGCAGTAGGATTTGACTTGTCGTGGCTGATTTCCTTTGAATATGGATCGAACAGAAGTTTGTTCGGATTAAAGCGGTTTCCTGCGGCGTCAAAATCTGCCACAAAGCCGGCAGAGCTTCCGCCGCGCTCCCAGTTTTCGTCAAAAGTCCAGTTTGGACCCCAGGCGCGGAACGCATACAAAGTGCCGCTTTCAATTCCTTTGATTTTTGCGCGCCAAATGTCGTCGCTGCCTTTTTCCATCCAGTAGTCGTAGGCGGCTTCCTCACCGTAGGCCGCATTATAAATTTCCAGAAGAATCTTTGTGGCATTCTTTGAATAAACCGCAAATATTCCGTTTCCATCCGCGTCAATTTCAGAGCCCAAAGAGAAAGTTTCACTTGCCCAAGTAGTCTGTGCAACTGGAGAATATTTTCCCTCATCCGGATGGTTCTGTCCAAGAGATTTTTCAAAACTTATAATGCCCAAATCCAACGTTTCGCCGCTTTTTAGCGTAACAGATTTTTTATATTTTATAGATTCATTTTTGATTACATAGAAATTCCAGGTTCCAGGCGCAACGTTTTCTATAGTCTGAGTTTCGCCTGTTGACTGTGCAACAGACTTTGACACAGGATCGCAGACCTGAATCACCACATCTGAATAAGCCTTGCTTGTTTTAAATTGAACTTTTCCGCTTTTCAGCTGATATTTTTCGGAAGATTCAGTTCTTTCATTTTTTATGTCTTCCGCAATTTTCTTTGTGTCAACAAGAGCTGCATGAGTTTCAGATGGAACAAGTGCCTCAACAGAAGATTTTTCAAGGTTTGAGACATCATAATTTTCTTTTATAAGATTAAAATAAACCGAGCCGACCGCAGAAGAAGCCCAATTCACATTTACAGAATTTTCGCCGCTGGAAATATCAGTCACGGCATACATAACAACGCCATCAATCTTGGCGGTATCATCAGAATCAATGCAAGATTCCGCCTGAACACTTACAACACGGTTCTTACCGAGCGGGATTTTATCAATAGAAACAAGCCCTTTTCCAGAAACAATGCTTACACGCTCTGAAATATCCAACATTCCATAGCCGCTTACAGTTACCGTAGCATTTTTGATTTCAGGAATATACAGCGCACGCGAAGATTTATTTTCAACAGATTCAACAGTAGAATCTTTTAACCCAACAGAAATTGAACCATATTTTGAATCAGAATAGTTCTCTTCAAGATTACAAGAAAATGCAATAAGACACAAAAAAGCCAGGCAGCCACCAAGAAACCGTTTCATTTTAGCCTCCAAAAAGAGTCGCAAATTTTTCAAAACATCTCTAGGAAAGGCAAGAAGCATTCAAATTCCACAAAAAATTATAAATCCACAATATCCATTTGTAAAACAAAAACTAAAAAAGCCCCTGGAATTTTTAGTAGATCAGATGCCGAGTTTTATAAATTCAACATAAAAATTGGATAAGCTATCTTTTAAATAACTCAAGCATAAACATAAGTTTTTATCTGTTCCAGTTGAGGTTTTAACTTTAAGCGGGCGTTTCTTAAATCAATATCATTTTGCAAGGACATAAAGTAACCATCAGAAAGACCAAAAAACTTTGCAAGCCTTAAAGACGTATCTACCGTAATTTTTCTGCGGTTATGAATAATATCTTGAATCCTTGAAGTTGGAACATTTATTTCCTGTGCCAGCTTATATGCAGAAATTCCCAGCGGAATCAGAAACTCTTCGTTCAAAATCTCACCAATTGTAGGAGTTTCAATATAATCAGACATGATTTCCTCCATAAATGCTAAATTTTAGTGATAATCCACTATTGTAACATCATAAAAATGTCCGTTTTTTTCTTTAAAACAAACACGCCATTGGTCATTTATGCGAATTGAATATTGTCCTTTCCTGTCTCCAGATAGCAACTCTAAACGATTATTTGGAGGAACTCTTAAATCTTGGAGACTTTTTGCATTATCAATCATCATTAATTTTCTTAACGCAACTTTTTGAATTGAATTAGGAAGACGTCTTGAAAATTGCTGGTGATAAATAACCTCTGTTTCTTTATCCGCAAAACTGTCTATCATAATCTGATTATATCTACGCAACATGTATATGTCAAACAGTTTTATTTTTACAAATATAGTTATTGAGTAAAAATAAACTGGACAAATTCACTTTTCAAAAGAGGATTTGTCCAATAAAATAGAAACATGATAAATAGAGAAATAGAATCTGTTTTTTTGAAGTTCTTAATTATTACCCAATTGTAACTCTTACAGGTCCCAGACAAGCCGGCAAATCGACTTTTCTAAAAAACAGACTCTCAAACTGGAAATACATTTCACTAGAAGAACCTGACATCAGAGAATTCTGCAGAATCGATCCAAAAGGATTCTTTTCAACTTACACGAAACATACAATTATAGACGAAGCACAGCGAGTTCCTGAAATTTTTTCCTATCTACAAACACAAGTTGATAAAACTGGTGATTCAGGTCAATATGTTTTATCTGGCTCACAAAACTTTCATTTGATGAAATCCATAACACAATCTCTTGCCGGAAGATGTGGTATTTTAAAATTAATGCCATTTTCCATTGTGGAATTAAAAAAAAGTTCTCTTTTAAATAAAAATATCGATGAACAGATTTTTACAGGTGGTTACCCAAGAATTTATGACAAAAAAATTCCTGCAGAAAGGTATTTTTCGGACTATTTTGAAACTTATGTTCAAAAAGATATTCAAAACCTTGAAAATATTGTAGATTTGTCACTTTTCACAAAGTTTATAAAATTATGTGCAGGAAGAATTGGGCAACTTGTAAATATAACCTCATTGGCAAATGACTGTGAAATATCCGCAACAACAGCAAACCGATGGCTTAGCTTACTAGAAGCAAGTTTTATCATCTATAAATTAAAGCCTGATTTTAGAAATTTTTCAAAACGACTTACAAAAGCTCCAAAAATCTATTTTACAGATACAGGTTTCGCTTGCTATTTATTAGGAATAAAAAATCACAAACAAATCTTCAATCATTATTTACGCGGAAACCTTTTTGAAAACATGATAATAAATCAATTCATCTATAATGAATACAATAAAGGAAATGAACCAGACTTTTCTTACTGGCGAGATAAAACAGGATTAGAAATTGATTTATTAAAAACTTCATTCTCGGAAAATGGAAAAGAAACTATTAATGCGTACGAAATAAAATCTGGGCAAACCACAAATCTTGATTATTTTTCTAATATGGAAAAATGATCCACCCTCCCTGGAAATACAAACAATACAAAAACTGTTATATATGCCGGAGATCAAAATTTCAACACAAAATATGGAAATATAATTTCATGGAATAATGCATTCTAAACAAAAACGGCACAGAACAGAACTTTTGTCCTATTCCATGCCGTTTATTTTAGCATTACCGAAAATGCGACTTTAGAACGTTACACCGTAGTCAGCCGGATTCTTGTCACTTACAAGAATTGGCTGGCTTGTAGTTCCACCAGCAAATGAAGTAACTTTTCCGCCGCTTACAGTTGCAGATTTTCCGTCGTACCAGTTGTAAACAGTTGTTCCATCGCTGAACAAACCGCTTACATCAACGCTTGTTCCGCCGATTCCGATTGCAACCTTGCTTTCGCCAGCTGAACCGCTGTAACTACGTTTTGTAGCCGAACCAGTTCCAGCACCAACAGCAGGATTGAACTTGCGGAATGTTCCGACCTTGCCCCAGTGTTTTGCAGTTGTGCCAGTAGCTGCATCCCAGTTGAAGTCGCCACGTGTTGCCATATCAGTGTCTCCACAACCTGTATATGCCAAAGGTCTGCTAGTTTCATCACCATAATAAATCTGAACTCCACCCGGCAAAAGCGTAAGCATTGTTCCTACTTCAGCCTGATTAGAAACACGGCACAACCTTGTATCATGACTTGAAACATAAGTCAAAACATTGTTGCGGTTTCCGTTACCATCTGAATCACCATTTTTATTGATATTCAGATAACTTTCCCAAGTATTTGAACTTGGATAACTAGAAGAAGTTCCTGCACCAGCCGCAGCATTGAAACTAAAGTTAATCATGCTGTCAAATTTTCCAGTTGTATAATATTCACCTTGACCAGCCGTAGAAGTCCATCCAAAACATTCACCTGTCATCCAGAATGACTCATCCCAGTCGGCAGCACCTGTATCAGTACCATTATAAGTCTTATCTTTAGAAGAATCGTTTCTCCAGGCTTCAAGAGCAGCTTCGCAGGCAACTTTTAACTGCCCCCAACGGAATGGCTCAACATGTTTTGCAGTATCACAACGGAATCCATCGATTCCAAGTTCACGAACCCATGCAGAAAGCCACATAACCTGATAATCAGCAGGGGCAATGTTTTTGTCAGTTCTGTAGTCACCAGAATATCCGTTCCAGTCAGCTTTTGCCACAGATGGATTGTAATATTTTGACTTATAGTCATCTGTATCAACTTTATTCCATTTTGCTTCAAGAACAGGAGCCATTCCCACGCTGCTAGTCAATTCAGTTTTTACATCAGGCAAGCCACCGCAACTTCCGCCATATTCAGAACCAGAGGCATAACCAAAGGAACGAATCCATGGACCAAACCAAGAATTATCCCAATAAGAATTATCCCATTTTACAGTATCGTTTGCATCCCATTTTCCATCAGTTTTTGCAAGCCAGCCGTTTTCTTTATGTTCAGTATAACCATAGCTGAATGTAACCATATCCTGAGTGTTGTTGTAGCCAACATGATTCATAACAACGTCCATGATTACACGGATTCCCTTTGAATGGCACGCATTTACAAAAGTCCTAAGCTCTTCAACTGTACCCATATTCTGATCCATACTAGTCCAATCAAGGGTATAATAACCATGGAACGCATAATGTGGGAACGCGCCATTTTTTCCGCCAACCCATCCATGAGCTTGTTCATAAGGAGCTGTAATCCAGATTGCGTTTACACCAAGCTTGTCAAAATAATCAAGTTTCTGCGTAAGACCTGCAATATCTCCACCGTGGAAAGTAGCAACGTTTTCATCACCGCTCAAACCGTTCTTTCTATAATAAGAATGGTCGTTTGATGTGTCTCCATTATAGAATCGGTCTGTAAGAACAAAATATGCGTTCACATTATCCCAAGTGAATACATCAACTTTTGAAGGGTCAACATATTTAGTTGTATACGAAGCTTTTTCAGTTGTTGTTCCCTGACCATTTGTTACAGAAGCAGAAACTAAAATAGAAACATTACCTTCTGTAATTCCCAAATCTTTCAAAGATTTGGTGAATGTTCCAGCAGAAGTTCCCATATCATAAGTTTTTCCATTAATTTCAACTTTGGCTGATGAAATTGTATCGTTTCCATTGGTAAATGTTACCGAAATAGAATCTGTAGTTCTGATTGTACTTCCGTCAGCAGGTTTCAATGTTACAGTTGGCACAATAGGCTCTGGCTTTGTTGTTGGGTCAGAATCATAGAATGCTTTTTCTGCACCGCACAAGCCTTTTGCATCATACCAGAATGTAGCAGATTTTCCAGAAGAAATATTTCCGCTGTTGCTGTTCAAAATGAAAGTAAAATCTTTTCCAGCTATATAGCAACTAGAATCAAGCTCAAAAACATACCAGCCAGTGTTATCGTTCAAATCAGTTGCAGCTTTCATTGTTGGCTGTTTTTCCCAGCTGTAGCCCATAAGTTTTGTAGTTTCTTTACCGCTTGCCTGCCACAACCAGATAGTTGGAGCTGAGTCAGCAGAAACATAAACTCTTGCACCTGCAACAGGAACATCCGGATTAATTACAGAAACATTAAGAACTGGATCGCCACTTACTGGTGATGGATTTGTTTCTGTAGAAGAAGTTCCGTCATACCAGAAAGTGCCAGCTTTACCTGTTATTTCCGGATCTTTCCAGTTCAATTTGAATTTTATAGTTTTACCAGTTGCATAAGAAGAATAATCTATCATGTACCAGCCACTACCGTCAGACATATACTCTGATGTAACAGCCGTCATTTTTGTAGCCGCAGAAGAAGCTCCCCATACACCACCAGCACTTTTTGATAATTCTACGCCATCAACTTCCCAAGCCCAAATATCAGGGGCAGATGACGCTTTTACAAATATTATTGTCCTGTCAGAAAAATCAGTGCCACCACCAGCAGAATAAGAAAGATTAACTTTTGTTTCTTTACCAGATACAATAACAACATCTTTTGTACTTACTTTATTGTCAGAAGAATCATATACAAAAACTTTCCATTCGCCAGGATATGCCTTTAACTCAAAAGAATCAGAATCGCCAGAAACAGTCTTTTTTTCAGAAGCGACATCTGTAACTTGAACTTTGTAGCCACTAACATTTGTCGCAGTAACTTTTACAGTTCCATAGTTCAAAAGATAAGAACCAGAAGAAGTGCCATTTTTATAGTCTGATGCAATTTTTTCCGCATTGATTAAACTTGCATGTGTATCACTTGGAATTAGTTTTTCAATTGCAGCTTTTTCTGTATCGCCATAAGCACCAATGTTCACTCCAGATTTTAAAAGCTCATAATAAACATTTGCAAGCGCAGTTGTGCTCCAGTTTACAGAAACAGTATTTCCAGCGCCTTCATCTATATCAGCAAGAGCACGGATAACAGCACCGTCAACATTTGACTTTACTGTTACAATCCGGTTTTTTCCAGCCAAAATATTTTCAATTGTAAAAGAACCTTTTCCATCAGAAAGAGGAATATTATCCTTTACAATATCTTCCATTCCCGAACCGCTTACAGTTACTGTAGAAGTTGTTAAAGTAGAAACATCAATAGCCCGCGAATCTGATTCATTTTCTGATTTATTTACAATTGTAAGAGAACCATATTTTTTAGAATTATATGAATCGGAATCGTTTTCTTCTATAATATTGTTACACCCTGTAAGCGCAACAAGAGCAACCGAAATGGCTGCCAAAAATATTTTTATTTTCTTCATCTTAAAATCTCAAAAAAAATAAAAGGACGAAAACAAGGAACTGACATTTTGCCAGCTCCTTGTCCTTAAAAAGGATTAATTAAAGTCGATATTGCCACTACCAGAACCTGTGCTGCTAGAAACTGTAACAGTTGCTTTAGCTGAATTCTTTGGCAAAGATTTAATTCCTTTCAATGTATTTATAACAACTACGTAATAATCACCAGTATCATCTGTTGTTGCACTAGAAATTTCGTAAGAAGATTCTGTTGCGTCATTAATTGAGTTTCCGTTTTTATACCATTGATATGAAAGATCGCCACCATCATTAACTTCTGCAGAAACAGAAAGTGTTACTTTTGCGCCTTCATTTACAGAAACGCTTTCTGGCTCAGAAGTAATTGTTGGAATTTCCGTAGCACCAACCGGTTTGTCAATTACCTCAACAGTTCCACCATTATCAATATCATTCTTTGTTAGACCACCGAAAGATGTAACCGTTACCTTACACTTATAAAAACCAGTTTCTGTTGGGGTATAAGATTCTTTTTTTGCACCCTCAATAGGGGTATCAGAACCAGAAGAGGCATCTGTTGTATACCACTGATATTCAATATTTTTTAATTCTACATTTGTTGTTACAGAAACTTTTAACTCTTCGTTTACATAAGAAGTAGAACTTAATCCACCAATTGTAACAAACATTGTCTTTTCTTTTACATTAACACTTCTAGAGGTAATTTTCTGCGATTTATTGTCACCGTTAACAACCCACAATTCACAATAATAAGAACCAAATTCAGTTGGCTTATAAGAAACTGTATAAACGCCATTCTCAGCAGAAACAGAAATATCTTCAGAACCTGAAATAACTTCATTATTGCAATACCAAGTTGCATGAATAATTCCACCATTTTCACTTGTTGCTTTTATTTCAAGATTTTCAATATCCCTAATCCTGTCATAAGAAATTTCTGAATTCAAATCAGTTGTAATAATAGGTGGCATCAATTCACCAGATTTCAAAACAATAATAGAAACAATATCAGAATCAACATATTTAGAAGATGCATTCTTATTAGAAACTCTTACAAAATATTTTCCTGCTGTCGTCGGAATGAAAGTTGCAGATGTTTCTCCAGAAACTGGATTATCAACAGAATCTTGATACCACTGATATGCAATCTCATTACCACTAGCAATTGTTGCCGTTACAGACAACTCATCAAAAGAAGTTGTCTCTGCTGAATAAATTTTTGAAACAGGCTGCTTTGTAATTACTGGCATGGCCTTCCCTGTTTCTCCTGACCCGTTTACTCTCAATGTAAAACAGAAACTCTGTTCTTTTGAATTTGGCTTAGATTTTATACGCGCATATAATGTTATTTTATATTCACCAACTTCTGTAGGACATCCACTAAAACTAAGTTTATAAACACCTCTTCTTTCAACAGAAGAATCATTTAATGCATAATTCAATTCAACAAAATTACCATCAGGAGTATCATATTCTGCACCTGTGATTTCAAGATCTTTCAAATAATTTTTACTTGTTATATAAACATTAAGCTCATTACCAGAGTCAATGTTCCATTCTGTTATCTCTGTTTGAGTTCCATTACAAACAATTAAATCAAACTCCGGATCGCCCCCCCCACTGCTGGAATCCGTTGAACAAGACAAGAACATCAGCGACAACGCTGAAAATAAAGACAGCATCAAAAGAACTGCTTTTTTCATTTTTTCCTCCAAACTTTTTTTATAAAAGTAAACTGAGTATAAAAACATGGCTTTTCCCGCACCAAGTTTTTACATAGATTAGACAAACACTTTTTGTGATTAGAGCACAAAATCTCCACAATTAAGTTTAAGGTGTATTTCCTATATGTCAAATAAAAGATTTGTTATTTTTAAAATAATTAGCCAAAGATATGAACAATATCAAAAATAACGGAAATGGGGGAATTCAGCCTTTCAAAATTAACGGAAATGTGGATTATCAAATATTCTCGTCCAGCCACTGAATACGACTGTTTTTCCAGTTGATAAAGAATTCTTTTTCCGCGGCAAATGTCTTGCGTTCCTTAACGCCGGCAGGACATTTCCATGTTTCTTTGCCCAAAATCGGCCAGCGGTCAAAGTTCAGTTCCGCGTCATGCTGCAAGAATTCAAAATTCGCCTCATAGCCAGAACCGGCAGTTTTGTCTGTGTCAAAATATTCTTCAATCTTTGGTTTCAGTTGATTCCATCGGTCTTTTGTTTTTTCCTTAAAATTCTCATCCTTTAAGAGCTGCAAAATCCAGCTTTTCCAAGCTTTGTCTTCCTTTTCTGCTAGTTCCGAAGCCTTAAATCCACTGAAAACTTCATCTTTATTATAAAAATTTATGTTTCCCCAGCCCAAATCAAAATCCCAGACCGGCCCCATACACAACTTTTTGCTGTCAGGATTAAAATACATGTAACAGCTTGAAAAGAAATTTGAATCAGTATTTTTAGCCAGTTCTTCCAAAAGCCACCAGTCAACAAAAGAATCTACATCCAAAGAATTTTCGTAATAATTTTTCAAGTCTGGATTCTTAAAATCTTCTGAATAAAGCGCATTTTCAGCGGCCTGGATTTTTTCCTGGATTTTTATTTTCACATCTTCCTGCAAATCTTCTCCATCCGGTTCTTTCAGCGAAAACGGAACATTCTTTTCTGTCCTAAAATTGAAATTTTCATCCTGGCGGCTGTCAACTTCCAGAATAAATCCGTAATTATCGAAATCTGCAATATCCTTGCAGTCGGCAATATCTGGAATATTAACGCGTTTTTCGCCTATTTTTATGGTTTCAACCGCAAGGTAAACACCCTGATAAACGTTGTTTATAAAAAGATTCACACATTTTGCACCCGGATTCCATGACATTCCCGTAAAAACAGTTTTGGCAAGCTCATAAGAAGTCAAGTTTCTTAGCAAAGTTTTGTCAAAGTAATTTGCAATCAACGCAAAGGATTTATTTTTGCCCAGCCCAAGAAAATTCTGTTTTTTTTCAAATTTTATTGTATATGATTTTTTTGGAGCATTGTTCCAGCTGGAATTTCCACGGCCTTTTATTGTAAGCGCCACCGGGCTCATTGATTCAGAACAGTTAAAAACTTCAAGACTTGCATTTATTTTTTTCTTGGCTTTAAAGTTTTCCAAAGTTCCATCTTCACCCAAAAACTCTGGGATTGAAATGTTAACAACCGGAAGCTCAGCCTTTTTTGCCTCAATTTTAAGCGGCTCTGCCTCTATATTTTCAGAATTCAAAACCCTAAGCTCAAATTTGTTGCCTTTATAAGCCAAATCTTCATCGTCCACAACCAGGAAATAATATTTTTTGTACGCTTTTGTGGAATCCTCTTTTATTTCTATTTTTTCATGTGCAAAAGAGACGCCGCTTTTACAGTCAAAGACTTTTTGTCCATCGACATCTTTATAAAGATTGAATTCTTTTATATCTGGAAGAATTTTTGAGTTTTCTTCAGAATCCTCAAGCTCATCAAAAGTAAAACTTATGAATATTTTTCCGTTTGAAGCAATCGCTGTGGCACGCTCAAAATTATATGAGATTTTCTGCGGAACAACATCCATTTCTTTTGAATACGGCTGGTTGCCAATAAAGCCAATAAACTTCACTTTGTAAGTTTTGTTATTCTTTAAATTAGAAATTAAATATTGTTTTCGCCCTGTAGGAATTTCTATTAACGATTCTATTTCCGTGGATGTCTCGTCTTCTGTTTTTTCTGGTTCAACTTTAATGGAAACTTTTTCAAAATCAAGAATTGTCTTTTCCGTTGATAAGCCTGTCCAGCTCAGAAAAATCGATTCGTTCCGGCCATAAGCCAAAACATTAAAACCTGTGGAAATTTCTTCCTTTATTTCATCAGAATCTTCTGTTCTACACGAAATATCAAGAAGTGACACTAAAGAACCAACAGACAAAACTAAAACTGATAAGAAAACTCTCCGAATATTTTTGAACATTTTTTAAACCTTTTGATTATTTTAATTTTTCAACCATTTTTTCAATTTTATCTTGCGTCAAAGCTCCAGAAGAAACAAAATATTCTTGAACTGCACTCTTTAAGTCTGTAATTTCAGCGATGTCAGAAACTTTCAGCATATTTTCAAGTGAATATTTTAAAATATTTGAATCGCGGAATTCTGCAATTCCCATTTCACAAGATTTTTCGTAGTCGGCTTTGATTTCATCCCATGAAGCACCGCTCAACGCTGCCAAAATCCCACAGAAAACACCAGTTCTGTCAACGCCAATCTCACAATGAATCAAAAATGGCGCCTGATTTTTATCCTCATTGATAAAATCGCAAATTTGAGTCATCCACTGCTTCATCAAATCTGAATCAGAATAATAATAAACAAAATTTGCGCTTGGAACAATTCCATTTCCGTTATAATTTTTATCACCAACATACAAAACGTTTCCGGCATTCATTATTTCTTTGTAATAAGCCGGAATCTCAACCTTATAGTCTTTTCCATTCACAGAATATTTCATTCCTTCTGTAGTTGAACGGTCATTGCAAAGGTTGATGTCTGATTTTATCCCGTACGATTCCATAAATGCCTGAACCTGCTCCAAGCGGATTTGCTCGGTCGGAGTCTGCTCGTGGCTTGGATAGAACGGATGGTAAGAGCGGAAAAATTTTGTTGTTCCCGGAACTTGCCTGAAATTAGAAACTTTATGTTTATCATCATCATTTTCAAGATTAAAATCAGATATTTCCTTTACTTTTGATGCAGCCGCGCTGTTTTGCTCAAGCCGAGCAATTCTTTCTGAATTTTCCAAGTCGCTCCTAAAAAGAATCAGCATATTGTTGTTTGAATTCTTAAACTGATACTTTTCTTCCAAAAAACTTGGAATGGCGACTTGTTTTCCGTTTTTATAAAATCTATATTCAGGCTGACCGCTAAATCCAGGACGTTTTATTTTTTCGTAAGGAATTGTCAAAGAATACCAGTTGTAGGCAGAATCATAAGAAAGGGTGAAATTTTCCTCATCTTCAACCCAGCGTTTTCTTGAAGAATTGTAGACTGTTGTAAACGAACCGCGGACCGTCAATGTTGAAATGTTTTCTTTTGAGTCATTCCAAGTATTTAAATCGTAGACAATTGTAATTGTCTTTTCATCTGAATCATCAACATAGCATCTTTTTACATTTTCTTCTGAATTCAACGGCTCGGTAGAAGAACGCTTTACCTTTAAGGTATAAGATTCAGAATTTCCGTCTTTTGCTTTTACTTCAATCAGAAATTCCTTAAATCCACCAGTTTCAATGGACTGGTTTTCAGCAGGAGAAACAGAAACTTTTGCCCCGGAATAATTTGCCTCCGCTTTTACCACAGCATTTTCAGTATCATACGGAATTGTATAGAACATTCTTTTTGAAATAAGAACAGAAGAACCGTTTACAGTAACAGATGCAAGGCTTGTATCATCTTCCGAAGGTTCCATTGTGATTTTTGCATATTTTGAATCAACAAGAACATCTCCGTGGTCAACATAAAGCCAAGCCCCAGACGCACCATCCCAAGAATTGAGCTTTAGCGTGTTTGCCGTTTTTGTTTCACCGTTAACTTGAACAGTATTCCATACATTCAAATCTTCCGTCTGATTCCAGCACTTATAAAGTCCATTCCACGAAGTTTCATACCGAAGCTCCTTGCCGCGCGCAACCACCATTTTTTCCGCACCAGAAGGAATTTCCAGCCGAATGTATTTTCCTGCGTCATCAAATTTTTCAAAGGAATACCAGCTGCTGCTTAAACCGCTTCCCCAAATCCATGCGACAACAGCAGCACCATCCTTTGCGTAATTAACGCCACTTTCAGAAGAATCCGAAACATCCAGATAAATAAAATTGTTCTGCGCTTGTTTAAAAATAACCTCAACATTCGCATACGGACTGAACCGCGTTGAATTTTCTTCTGTAAATTCAGCTCGAACTCTTGTTTTTCCTGCCGAATTAAAAGAAATCTTTCCGCCATTCACAGACAAAATTGACTCATCTTCAACATCCCATGAAACTTTTTCCGTAACATCTTTTTTGTTTTCATCTGAATAAATTGCGGTTACAGAAAAAGCAGGATTTTCAGAAGTTGAGCCAGAAGATTCCTCCATAGAAAGCCGCTTTAAATAAATTTCCGGCAAAATGTAGCTTGAAATATCTTTTAAAGTTGAATTTTTAAAATCTTCTGCCAAAAGCGCATAATTTATTCTGTTTAAGTCGCTTCCGCAATCTTCAAGCGTTGGCATAACTTCGTCCAAAAGCTTTTCCTGAACCTCTGTAAAAGAAGAAATATTTTCCCCATTTTCAAGCAATGCTGAATAAACAAAACCTTTTATTGACGAAGCGCGGTCTATTGTGTCCAGAAAGTTTTCACCAGGTTCAATATTTACCACAGATTTTAAAACTGCGTCCGCAATCTCTTTATTTGAAGAATCAAAACCTTGAACCGTGATAATCCTGTTTTTTCCAACCGGAATCTTTTCAATCCTGAATGAACCGATTCCATCCTGAATTTTACAACTGACCGAAATTTCTTCGTTTATTCCAAAACCGGAAACATAAACTTTTGCAGAATCAATTGAACCAATTTCAAGCGAATTGTAATTTACACGCGCACCGTTTTTTCCAAATTCAAGACTTCCAAAATCCTGCGATTTTTCTTCCCTAAATTCCGAAAGAGAATTTGAACAACCGACAAAAACCGAGAAAATTAAAATCAAAGCGGAAACTGCAATACTTTTTTTCATTCTACCTTTTAATGATAAGTCGGTTATTATTGGCTGTCAAATTTTTTGTTTGTATTTATTCGCACAAAATCTTGGAAAAACGGACAAAAATATGCAAAATAACCTTGGAAAAACGGACAAAAACATATAAAATAACCTTGGAAAAACGGACAATTCATAGAAATATCATGCTAGAACGAAAAATTTATAAATATCTGGAAAATTTTTTTAACAACGAACCAAAACAGGCATTGCTTATAACAGGAGCCAGGCAAATCGGGAAATCATTCTCAATAAGAGAATATGGGAAAAAAAATTTTACGAATTTTATAGAAATTAATTTCTTAAAGGAAAAGAATGCCATTGAAGCGTTTTCTTCTGCCGATGATGCAGAAAGTTTACTGCTGCGAATTTCTGCACTTACGAACAAAAAACTTGAGAAAGGAAAAACCCTTATTTTTCTTGATGAGGTACAAGTTGTTCCCGAAATTGTGACAGCAATAAAATTCCTTGTGGAAGAAGGCAGTTTTCGGTATGTGCTTAGCGGCTCCTTGCTTGGAATAGAACTAAAAAATATCCGCTCACTTCCTGTAGGATATATGACAATAAAAGAAATGTTCCCGCTTGACATTGAAGAATTTTTCACAGCCTGTGGTGTTCAAAAAAATATTTTTGATTCATTAGAAAACTGTTTCAAAGCAAATCAGCCTGTTGATCCTATAGTCCACAATAAAATGATGGAGCTGTTCCGGTTATACATGGTTGTAGGCGGAATGCCAGCGGTTGTGCAAACTTATATCAATTCAAACAATATTAAAAATGTGGTCGATGAACAAAAATCAATTCTTGCAATGTACCGTGAAGATATTTCCAAGTATGATGTGGACAATAAACTTTATATTGAGGATATTTTTGACCTGATTCCTTCAGAACTTAATTCCCAAAACAAGCGTTTTATACTGAAAAAACTTAATGAAAACATAAAATTCAACC
>DLKK01000066.1:0-7223 GCA_002478955.1 Treponema sp. UBA7590 | reverse complement strand
CCGCCATGAAAACAGTTTTATCTGGTTAAGAGAAGCGGGAGTTGCAATACCAGTTTATAATGTAGAATCTCCAACATTGCCATTCGAACTGGCAAAACTAAGGAATCTTTTTAAATTATTTTCAAATGATGTAGGACTTCTAGCTTGCCAATATGCAGACGGAATTCAACTTAAAATCCTAAATAATGAAAAAGAGATAAATTTTGGCTCTGTTTATGAAAATGTTGTTGCACAGGAACTGAAGTCACATGGTTTTAAGCTATATTATTTCAACAGTAAAAAGCAAGGAGAAATCGATTTTTTAATAAAACTTGATGACAAACCCCTTCCGCTAGAAGTAAAATCCGGGAAATATTACGAACGACACAATGCCCTTAAAAATGTAATTAACAATGATGAATACAAAATTGAAAAAGCATTTGTCCTTTGCAATGACAATATTTCTGTAAAAGAAAAAATTATCTATCTCCCAATTTATATGACAATGTTCATAAAAGAAAAAGAAATCAGCAATATGATTTATAAAATAGATTTGAGTAATTTGGATATTTTAAAATAATCTCACAATTATTTTACTTTTTTGTTTGTCGAGATGACAAAATCCTCGCGCAAAAAACGTTTTATCAAAAAAGCACAAAAATACGGAAGTGTGTAAAATTTTCCATTGAAGCCAATATTCTTGTTGCATAATTTTATGCCATATTTTATATCCGGGTATTTTTCATTTTCTATCAATTTTTTTAATGAAATTGTTGGATTATCATTTGCTTTTACTTCAACAGGAACCAAAGAATTTATGTCTCTTACAAAAAAATCCATTTCTAATGTTGATTTTTCATTTTTATAGTAAAAAAGAGAATATCCCTGCTTAACAAGAATATCTGCAATAATATTTTCATACAAAGCACCTTTGTAAGTATTGAAATTTCTATTCAACCGTAAATCGTCCTGAGCCTCATCATCAAGAGAGGCAACAAGAAGTCCTGTATCGCGATAATAAATTTTATAATCAGTTGGTTTATAATTTCCTTTTAATGGAAGTTCAGGCCGTTCAAGACAATAACATACATTTATAATTCCAGCATCATTCAGCCAGTCAACCGTGCCAATATATTCCCTATTCCTTGCATTCGGAGCAATTTTTGTAATCTGATAACGTTTGTTTTCCTTTGCAAGAAAAGCTGAAATATGATTGTAGATATTTTTAATTTTCGCCTTATCCAAACCTTTTGCGTATTTTATTATATCTTCTTCGTATGCTAAAAGAATTTGTTTCTGCATATTCAGAATTCCTGAATAATTTTTTTGCATTACAAATTGTTTTACAACAGCCGGCATTCCACCAACAGTCATATATTCCCTAAAATTTTCAATCCACACATCGTATTCATTTTCAGAAAATGGCTTTAATGTTTTTATATGAAGAAAAATGCTTTCTACCTGATTTTGACTATAACCTTTTGCCCATAAAAATTCCTCAAAATCAAGTGAATACATTTCAAAATCTTCTTTATAACCGACACTTACAGAAGTTACTTCTTCATAATTAATTCCAAGAAGAGAACCTGAACATATCACATCATACTGACCATCTATTTTGAAAAATTTAAGACAAGTCGCACAATCCGGACAAGCCTGCATTTCATCAAACAAAATCAAAGTTTCATGCGGAATAAACTTAAATTCAGGGTTAATGAATGAAATCTGCTTTAGAACCTGCTGGACAGAATAACCTTCTTCAAAAATTTTCTTATATTGAGGGTCTGTAATAAAGTTTATTTCCACAAAACTCTTATAAGATTTTGCAAATTTCTCAATAGAAAAAGTTTTTCCAATTTGGCGAGCACCTTTTATAATCAAAGGAAGCCTATCAGGATTCTCTTTCCACTTTGTCAAAAAATCATCTATCTTTCTTTTAAGATTAAAATCCATAAAAACATTATAACCCACTCATCACATTTTTCCAGCAATTTTCAGCTTATTTTTCACATTTTTCCGGCATTTTTTAAGCGATTTTACACATTTTTCCTTTTTTTCTCAATAGGACAAAAAAAATCCCGGAAGTTTCAACTTTTGGGGAAGAAAATTCCAGGATGGAAATTTAGTAATCAACCTATTTATTCAATTACTTCAAATAAACACCGTCTTTTCCGATTTTGCCATCAACTTCGCAAGAATCTGTTTTAAGAACGTAAACACGCATGTTACCTTCTCCAATTGAATCAGTTGTGATTGTTCCATTGGAATTTACAGTTTTACCAGTTATGACTTCAATATATGTTCCGCTTGGAAGCCCTGTAAATGTTGCGCCACCGTTAATTGCGACAGCTGCAAAACTATCAACATCATTGTCTGTGTAGCGGCGCTTAAACGCAATGCTTCCATTACAACCATCTGTTGAATACTGACCTTTCCGCAATGCAGGAATTGCACGGCGGATTTGGTTCAGACGAATAATGTGTTGTGCCAAATCATGGCTTAAAGTATCTTTTACAGTACCACTCGCAGTATATTCTCCAAAATCCGTAGCAGTTACAGTTCCTTCCAAATGGTCTCCATAATAAGCACGCCCAGATTGTGCATAAGGAACTTTATTTCCATTTGTATACGGTTCAATCTGCATTCCCTTCTGAAATTCTATTTCTGTTCCGTAATATACACATGGAATTCCTCTAAACGTAAATATAAGATTTAAATTACTTGCCCACTCCTGCGTTCCACCACTAAATCGCTTATAAAGATAACCACCTTCATTTGGACCATAGTCATGGCTGTCTACATAAGTAACATTATAAGTAGCATCATTAAAATATTTGTCCTCTTCAGAAGCAACAGCATAAGCACTTTCGGCAGAACCAAATTTGTGATGCATATAAAAATCTATCATATCAAGCCCGCTAGATTTACTTCTATCTGGAGTATGATAAATATTTCCTTTTAAAAATGCATTTTCACTTGTAGGCTGAGAAGAAACATCCAAATTATCATTGTAATGTTTATAAACGGTATCTTCATTCGTTTTCGGATCGCTTTCACTCCATGAATAAGAATCATCATTGCCTTTCCATGTATAGAATGGAACAGAAATTGGAGGCTTATTATCATTCCATACTTCATTACGAAGGACACATCCTTCTCCAAACATAAAGAAATCTTTACCCATTTCTTGACCTGCTGCTTTGAAATACGGTAGGAATTCTTTGTTAAAAGTAAGACGGCTAATATGCTTTACTGTATCAATTCGGAAAGCATCAACCCCCATTTCTATATATTTTATATACGCATTTCTGATATATTCTGCAACTTTATGATTTTCTGTATTAATGTCAACACAGTCTCCTGCCATCTGACCTGTTTGAACAGTATATCCTTCCCACTGAATTGACTTTTCATGATGATAAGCACGTTCTGTATCGTAATCATCTTCTTTCATCGCTCCCATTCGGATTGTTTCATATTGTATTGAACCAGACAAATTAAAATAATCAGAATAACCATTTTTAGACATGAAATTATTAATACAACTAAGTCCATATAATGGGTCAGAAAAAACAGCATCGTTTTTATCTGTTGAAAATTCTGTTATAAATGCAGTAACACCATCACTTTTTGGAGTTTTATTAGAAGTATCAAATACTCTAAAGAAACCATGCTCACCAAAATTAGAAGTATGGTTCAATACAATATCCTGAATAACTTTAATTCCTTTTTCGTGACAAGCGTCTATCAATTCTTGATATGCTTCCATCGGATCTTCTCCAATACTAGCATAACGTGGATCAACTTTTTCAAAGTTTGAAGCATGATATCCGTGATAATCAAGTCCCGAAGAATTTTCAACAACAGGAGTAATCCAAATTGCAGAAAAACCAAGAGCCTTTATATAATCGAGTTTTTCTATAAGACCTTTAAAATCACCTCTCCAACCAGGATCTTTAAGAGTTATAGAATTAAAACAACTTTCATCATCCCAACAATAGGCATTATTTCCCGTATCCCCATCATAGAACCTAGTTGTCATCAAAAAGTAGATTGTCTCGTCGCGGAAGTCGCCGCTTGTCTGGGTTTGCTCGCGAACTTTTACGTTTTTTTCAACAGTTTCGGAAGAAGCCCCTTCATCATCAGTTACAGAAAGACTTATTGTAACTTCACCTGCAGAAGAAGGCATTTTTACAGTGATTTTGCTTGTTCCGCTTCCGCTTGAAATTGTCGCTCCTCCAGAAACGCTCCATGAATATGATTTTATAGTTCCGCCGTTCTGGTCATAAGATTTTTCCGCATCAAATTCTTTTGTTGAATCAAGTTTTGCATACGAACTTCCAGAAATTACAGCAACCGGAGGAAGATTTTCATTTTTTGTTGTGATTGAAAGTGTTTTTTCTTCAGAAGCATTGTTTGCTGTATCATAAGCAATTGCCCGGACAGTATAAGTAGCATTTTTTACGTACGCAGTGTTCCATTCACAAGTTGCAGTTGCAGATGCTCCGCTTACTTCTGATGTGCCGATTTCTTTTTCGCCTATGTAGAACACAACTTTTTTAAGAGCAGAATTATCTGTTACTTCCGCAGAAAGAGTAACTGTTCCGCTCGCAGTTCCAGAAGCATCTGATTTGAATGAAATTATAATCGGCGCAACAGAATCTTCCGGATTTCCTTCATACCAATTTCCATCCTTGAACCACCATTCACCGGCCTCGCGGGAAAGATCTCCAGATGCTTTTGAATCCCAATTAGCAGCAGAAAGGAAAATCATATTTGCAGAAGTAGCACCAATCGTATAGTCATACCAGCCATCAGAATCTTCATCTTTCATCGATGTAAATTCTTTTTTATCAACTGATGTTCCAGAATCCCAGATATAAATATAAGGAACTTTCGCATGCACAATAATCCTGTCGTCAATAACAACCCTGTCAAATGCAATCTTTACAGAGCCATCGTTTGTAATGGTGACTGTATGTTTGCCGCCGCTAGTGAATGTGCCATAACCAAACCCTTTTACCGCACCTGTTGAGTCCACAACGTAAATCGGCCAAGTTCCAGGAGGAACAATCAAAGTTCCGCTGGAAGTGTCCGCAGAAATTTCCTGCTCTTCAGAAGATGGGTCGCCAACGTAAACTTTATAGCCAGAAATATCTTTTGTGGTCAAAGTTACAGTTGACTCAGAAAGTTTGTATTCAGAGGAAGACCTTAAGCCGGTAGCCCCGCCAGAAACATAATCCGAAGCGATTTTCGCCACATTCACAAAAGGTGCTGAAACATCAGTTGGAATCGCCGCCTTGATTTTTGCAATATCAGCAGAAGAAACAGCAGACAAGTCTTTTCTGCTTTCTAAAAGGTAGGCAAAAACGTTTCCAAGCGCGGTTGAACTCCAGTTCACTGAAACAGAAGTATTTTCTCCGACCTTAATATCGCAGATTGCACGCATTGTAACGCCATTTATTTTTCCATCTTTATTAAAAGCCTGGACTGTCACAATGCGGTTCTTTCCGGCAGGAATTCCAGAAACAGAAAGAGTTCCTTTTCCGCCGGAAATATCGCTTTTTCCGTTTGGCGCAGAGCCAGCATTAATTCCTGTTCCTGTGACAGTTGCAACCGCATAAGAAATATCATCCGCAAAAATCGCACGGGAATCTCCGCTGTTTACAGAGATAGAACCGACAGCAGAATCTTCCGCCGAATCCGAACGTTCGTCCAAAGAATTTGAACAACCCGAAAGCAATAATGCAGACGCAACCAAAGCCAAAAGGAACTTCTTTAGCCCCAGTTTTTTCATAGTGTCCTCCACTGCAAAACCCAGCATGATAGCTTTTCCCACACCATCAGAACGCGCTCCTAAACGCGGCCGAATTCCGCAAACACATTTTTAATTTTAAGAATCTCTTACCGAATTGATTAATTAAATAGAATAGAAGTTAAAATTTTATTCCACTTTTTGACATGCTTTAATGTTAAGGCTGAATTCTTAATAACGCAAATAAAAAAATTGTTATATTTCAGGTAAAAAAGATAAATCAGACAGCAAAACTGTCTTTCTGCTGTTTTTCCTGGTTCATTTCTGTGATGTACATGATAAAGTAGTCTTCCAGCGTTTTTTTCGGGCCAGGAAGTTTCATTCGGTCGCGGGCGCGGGCATCATCGCGGCGGACTGTGTACAAAGAATAAAAATCGCGGTAGTCAAGTCCAGCATCAGCCTTTACATGCTCACCCAAAAAAGAAGAAACATCATCACGATTAATAGAAGAAATTCCACGGTCGCGCAAAATACTCTTCAAAGTCGCAACCTGTTCCGTAGAAATCCCGAAAAGGAATTCCTCCATTGCCTGCGTTACTTCCGGAATCTGCAGTTTGCTTTTTATGAACGAAATCCACTGCTCGTCCATCTGCATGCTCATCATTATAAGCTCGCTGGTTCCCATCATTGTGCCAAAAGCCGGAGCAAGACGGCGGCGTGCGCTCCATACCTGCTGCAAGACAGGCGCAACGGACTCGATTGTCTGGTCGTTCCGGTGCTCCCACAAAAGCAAAAGCGAAAGACCCCAGCTTCTTCTAAATTCAAGCGGAAGCGAACCGTCATTTATAAGGTCAATGTAAACGTCTTCCGCAAGAAGCGTGAACATCATTGTTACAGTCTCAAGCTGAAGAGCCTGAGTTATGGATTTTGGCGCACCAATCTGCTCGCTGATTTTTGCCATGGAAGAAAAAGTATGGATTTTTGCGACCATATAGCCTTTTCCCAGAATCGCCTTTGAAGGAAGCTGAAGAGTCGTGTCGCCCTTGGCCTGGTGCTTTACAAGAGAATCAATCAAAAGCTGAGGCGTACGGATTCCACCCGGCAAATCATGACGTTCAAGCAAAGACGGAAAACGCGCAACAGATTCCGCAAGCCGCGTAAGATCCTTCATACGGCTTTCTATGACTTCAAGACGCTCCGGTGCTTTTTCCTTTAAAAGAGGAATAAACTGATTGTAAAGAATTTTTTCCTTTGGAGTAAGAATTACAATCCCTTCATCCTGAACTTCCGCAACTTCCGGCTCGGCATCATAAAAATCAGAGAGAGAAACTTCTGTAAATTTGCTATTTTCACGTGCGTCGGACATAACTTTAACATTATACACCAGAATTCCAGTTTTTAAAGAAAAATCGAAAAAAGAATGAAAAATTTTTCATAGCATAAATTTCGAGTTTTGTTGCTGAATCCGTAAATTGAATAAGCGGGAAGA
>DLKK01000056.1:3259-3659 GCA_002478955.1 Treponema sp. UBA7590 | reverse complement strand
AACTGCACTACTTAAAAGAACGTAAAAATAAATCATTGCGCAGGCAAAACTGTGTTGCGTTATTATTCTAGCAAAGTAAAAATTCATCACAAATCAAGAGGAAAATATGACGTACGGATACATTCGGGTGAGCACGGACAAGCAGACTGTTGAGAATCAGTTCTATGAGATAAAAAAATGGAGCGCCGCACGGAATCTGACTATTGACGGTTGGATTCATGAAACTATAAGCGGAACAAAAAATTACACAAAGCGAAAACTTGGGTCGCTGCTTGGAAATGTCACGCAGGACGACACAATAATCTGCACGGAACTTTCGCGGCTCGGAAGAAATTTCTTTATGATTATGGAGATTCTAAATATTTGCATAGCAAAGAAATGCAATATTCAGACCATAAAT
>DLKK01000056.1:2476-3213 GCA_002478955.1 Treponema sp. UBA7590 | reverse complement strand
AGTTTGCTTTTTCTATCAGTGCGGAAATTGAGCGCCAGCTTATAAGTCAACGGACAAAAGAAGCTCTTGCCGCCCGGAAAGCTTCTGGCAAAAAACTTGGAAGAATTCCGGGAAAAAGAGGCTCGCTGAACCAAAAATGCGTAGAACAAAGCCTAAGAATCGATTTTCTTTTAAAAAATGGAACTCCAAAACGCAGAATCGCGGAGCTTCTTGGAATCTCTTCCGGCACACTCTACCGCTATCTTGTCTATACAGAACGATTTGTTCCGAAAAAACGCCATTCAGAAAAGTGGAAAAATGGAATTTATCAGTAAAAGTAAAGGTTATGTCCTGAACGACGGTGAAAACAGATTATTCTTTAATGCATGTTCCACAAGGCATGAAGAAGATGTTGAAAAATTTAGAAGTGAATATATGGCAGGAGCCGCATGGTTTGTTGACGCAAAAAGAGAAAGCTACGATGAGGACATTGCAAAACAAAAGGCCGAAGACGAGAAACTGATTGCGAAAAAAAAATGCAGAAATCCAGCAGCTAAAAGCGGAACTTGAGAAGCTAAAATCAAACCATAAGAACTAAAATTCATTTATTGACATAAAAAAAGTGAATATTATAATATAACACAATAAGTTACGGAAAGATTTTATCTGAAAGTAACAATAAAATTTTCGTGTAAGCCAAACGGCTTACAAAAGGAGAAAAAATGAAACTTTCAAAGGTTCTTTTAAGTAGTGCAGTT
>DLKK01000056.1:1632-2455 GCA_002478955.1 Treponema sp. UBA7590 | reverse complement strand
ATTTGGATTTGCGGGATGTGCAAGTGATGATGACTCTGAAAACGCATTTAGCGGAAAAAAAGTTGATTTTAACAACGCTTATGTAACAGTTGCAGAGGATGGAACTGTAAAAAATGCAAAAGAAAATGATGAAAATGCTATTGAAAATATAGATTACTATTATCGTGCATTCAATAAGCTTGCTCAAAAGCATTATGGTTCAACATGTGTAATCACACTGACTCCACAGTCGGAAAAGAGATATGACGGAGTTGCAGGTTTTGTTTTTGACATGACAGAAAATGCTGATGATACATACAATTTTCTCATTGCCTCTGTTCGATATGATCCTGAAACTAAAACACTTGGCACATATATTTCAAAATTTACAAAAGCTTTGATAAAAGACAATAATTTTTCTAAAGCTTCAAACTTTACAGATTTAAATGGAAGTAAACTCTCAACAATACCAACTGAAACAGGAGCTGTAGAAGAAGAAATAGCAAAAGGCGATGGTTCAACTTATTACAATTTCAAAACAACAGACTTTGCCATTGACTCTACAACAGGAAATCTAGTTGTTGTAGTAAAAGTTACACAAGACGAAACAACAGGGGATTATACAGTTTCTTATTATAAATCTCTTGAAGATTCTAAAACTGATAAAAATGTTGTAAAATCTTTCAAAATTTTAGATGCTAAAACCACATCATCAGGGTATACTCAGGAAAAAATGGCAATGTATGTAAACATTTATCCAGGACAGCACTTTGTCGGAGAATTCAAATTCAAAGATACAGTTGGAAACGATATTCCATTCGAAGATGATGTTATCATAGCAGAT
>DLKK01000056.1:0-1571 GCA_002478955.1 Treponema sp. UBA7590 | reverse complement strand
GCTAAAGACACCGGGCTTTTTTAGTTTTATATGAAAATAAAAAAATCATCTTATATTCAATTTTTTATATTTCTCTTTTTTGCAAATTCTATTCATGCGCAGTTTTTTATAAGCAAAAACAATTTATTTCATCTGGAGATTGAACCTAGTTTTTCTTATACAAATGGAACTTTAACTGAATCAATCTACCGCTCCGCAGACAAATCAAAAAGAATCAGTCTTTTGGAATGGGAAAGAAAAATTTTTATGTATGGCGCAAAAGTAAATACTGAATACAAGAATTTTTTTGCAGATTTTTACATTTCAGCCTCTTTTCCGGATGCAAAATCCGGCGAGATGCACGATTCAGACTGGCAAAATCCATACGATTACAATATGAAAACAACTTATTCGGTTGGAACAAACTACGCAAAAGAAAATTACGACGCAGCAGTTTCCGTTGGCTATAAATTCAAACCAGCAGAATTTTTTTTTATTGCACCCAAAATTCAATGTCAATATATGTACGATTCTTTTTACAGAAAAAAAGGTGCAAAAGGTTGGTACGGTCAGGCAGAAAGCAAGTTCGGCTCTTTTGATGGAAAATATCACTGGTGGAACGAAAAAGAAGCCAGAAAATATCCTTATACCGATCCAGAAACAGGAAAAACATGGACTTTAGCAGGAATTGACTACGAACGGCAAAGTTTTTTCACATGGGCAGGAATTTCTGTTTCATCTCAAATCTGTAAAATTGGAGCTTCTATTGACTTTCTGTTTTCACCATTCACATATTTTTATGCAGAAGACAGACACCACACAGGAAGCGGCGAGGATAATATTTATCATGAAATTCAATATGATTTTTTTTCAAGTTTTAAACTTTGCCTTGGAATAAGCTATGAAATCTCAAGATTTTTTACAATCACTCTTTCAACTAATTTTTTTGCTTCAAAAAACATAAAAGGTGACCTATACCTAGATTGGGAAAAACTGAAAACCCAACCTAGCGGAGCAAGCTTTAACTCTGAAAATATAAAAATCGGGTGTAGAATAAGATTTTTTTAATTTTACTGAAATTAAAATTATGACATAAAAACTCAGTATTTTTTACAGTGATTGAATTTTCACTTTTCCCATTTTTGTTTTCTCAGAAAAATCAGTTTGATTTACAAGTTTTTTCAGAAACTTGCAAAATTCTTTGTGGTTTATTTCCGTTTTTGCAATTTTTTTGCGTTAACTTAGTTATATGGAAAATACAGAAAACAAAATTTACAGAATCAAGCCTGTCGAGGAATTAAAATTCACCGACGACTTCATGTTCTGCCACGTAATGAAAAGTCCGGAGCTCTGCAAAGGTGTGATTGAACGTCTTCTTGGAATCAAGGTTGAAAAGATTGAATACCCGAAGCTTCAGAAGGAAATCCGCCCGTACTACAGCGCGCACGGAGTCCGTATGGATGTCTATGTAAGAGACAGAAACAGAATAAGGCAAATTTTCTAACCAGTTTTGCAATGCAAAACTGGAAACAAAACCTGATGAATTAGAATGATGATAAAGAAATAACTGTTTTGTTAGAGATGCAGACAAC
>DLKK01000058.1:2555-2916 GCA_002478955.1 Treponema sp. UBA7590 | reverse complement strand
GTTTTCCGCTGAAAGTGCAGGCATTTTTTTGCGACTATTTATAATGCGTCTGTCCCAGCAATTTGCCGAATAAACTCTATCCACTGTTTAAAAATTCAGTTATAATTATTGCCTGTTACTGGAGTTTTAGAATATGACTATTGCCATTTCAGTTGCCATCCTGATTATTATCGCAGGGCTTCTTGCACTTGTAATCAGGCTTGTAGCAATGCCTAAAAAACTTGAGACTGTAAAAAAGCTTCTTAAACAAGGAAAAAACCAGGCCGCGGCAAAGCTCGCAAAACAGATTGTCGCAAAAGATCCGCAGAACTACGCAGTCCATTATTATCTTGGAAAAGCATACCTTGCGGACAACCGCGGG
>DLKK01000058.1:0-2495 GCA_002478955.1 Treponema sp. UBA7590 | reverse complement strand
TCAGAAAAGAATTCGCATCCCTTCTTGTAAAATACAAACAGACAGAAGCCGCGCTTAAAGAATATCTTCTGCTCACAAAACTAGATCCAACTTGCTCTGACAACTATTACAACGCCGCAAAACTCTACGAAAGCACAAACAGAAAGGATCTTGCGCTTTCAATCTACAAAAAATGCATCGCGCTGAACCCTAAAAATGCAAAAGCACACGCTTCTCTTGGCTATATTCTTTTCCAGGCAAAGCAGATAAACGAGGCAAAAAGGGAACTTGACCTTGCAATCCACCTGAACCCGGAAGAATACTCCTGTTACTATTATCTTGGAAAAATCCTAAAGGACGCAAAAGATTTTGGAGGCGCGGTAAAAGCTTTTGACAAGGCGCAGCGCGACAGCGAGTTCAAACAGAAAGCGCTTATTGAACGCAGCACCTGCTACATGATAGCAAACCGACTGGACAACGCCCAGATTGACCTTCAGCGCGCAATCGAGCTGGACAAGGACGGAACAAAAAGCGACACACTTTACGCGCGCTATTTTCTTGCCGCATGCTATGAAAAGAACCGCAAGATTGACAAGGCGATTGAACAATGGGAAAAAATATCAAAAGTGAACCGCTCTTTCCGTGATGTCGGCGCAAAACTCGCGGAATACAAAGCCCTTGAGGCAAATGACAATTTAAAAGATTACCTCACAAGCTCGGACGCGGAATTTATTGAAATCTGCAAGAACACAACAAAAAAGGCGCTAGGATTCAACGCGGTCCAGGCGGACTCAAAAAAATTCGGAGTCCAGATTATAGCGACAGAAGGAAAAGACGGCGACTGGATGAGCGTAAGAAAACAGTCCTTCCTGCTCCGTTTTTACCGCGATGTCGAACCGCTTGAGGACGCTCCTGTACGGGATATTCTTGAAAGCGCAAAATCCTCAAACTGCACAAAATCATATATTTTCGCAAGCTCAGGATTTACGCGCACGGCAATAGCGTTTGCGGAAAACAGGCCTGTCGAGCTTGTCGGCAAAGAAAAACTTCAGCAGCTGCTTGAAATCGCTGCAAAACCGGACAAATAAAATGAAAATTCTTTGCGTTTCCGACCAGATTGACCCGCTTATCTACAACCAGAATGCTCACAAAAATTTCCCGGATGTTGATCTGATTCTATGCGCCGGCGACCTTCCCATGGACTACGTTGATTTTATAGTCACAGTGTTCAACAAGCCGACATATTTTGTATTTGGAAACCATGACTTAAAAGAATTCAAATATTACCACGGAACAATGACCGCGCCTCCAAGACCAACAACAAGCGCGCAATCAACAACTTCCATAGAAGTTCATTTTGAGTCAATAAAGGAAGACCATCACCACGGCGCTAATTACGCAGGATTCAGAAATATCAGCCTTAAAAATTTCAAGGTCAAAAATAAAAAAGGAAAACAGACACCTTTGCTCCTGACAGGAATCTCAGGTTCAATCCGCTATAACGACGGATTGTGCCAATACACAGATTTTGAGATGACTCTGCATCTTATCGGGCTTGTGCCGCGGCTTTTGCTGAACAAGATTCTTTACGGACGTTTCACGGATATTTTTCTTACACATGCGACTCCGTATCAAGTTCACGACCACGACGATCCTTGCCACAGAGGTTTCAAATCTTTCAACTTGTTTTTAAAATTATTCAAACCGGAATATATGGTTCACGGACACATCCATCTTTATGACAACAGAGAGGAAAGAGTCTCAAAATATGAGGAGACAACCGTCATAAATGCGTTCGCCCATTACATTCTAGAATTCAACACTGATAAACACGGAGAACAGAAATAATGTTACCAGAAGCAGAAAGCGATTTTGCAAGAGCAAGAAACAAAGCTCTTTTCAACGAAATCCAGCATCTTCTTACACCAGAAGAAGCGGCAATGATTTCCCTCAAGGCCGTAAGAAAAGTAATAAAGACTCAGTCAGAAACTTATATCGGGATGAAAGTTATTCCTATAAACAAAATAGTAGGAAGTGAAGGACGGTACAAGGATTTTGACAACCAGTTTTTCCCGAAACGCTCAATAATCAGGGAACGCTGGGAACACGTTGATGAAGCTGTCATAAAAGACATAGTTCTTCCACCAATAAAAGTCTATGAGCTTGGCGGCCTGTATTTTGTGCGAGACGGAAATCACCGCGTTTCTGTTGCAAAAATGAAAGGCATAGAAAACATCGATGCTGAAGTCGTAAGCCTTCAAAGTGAAATCAAGCTTAAGCCCGGAAGCACAAAAGAACAAATGGAAAAGCAAGTAATAGAATACGAAAAACGAGTATTTTATGCGGAAACCTGTTTTGGCGACATAACTGACTATTGGTGTCTGAATTTCAGCACGCCCGGCCAGTACGACCTTATTTACAACCACATTCTCTGCCACAAATACTACATAAATTCCGGAAAAAAAGAAGAAGTTTCTATGGAGGAAGCGATTCTTTCTTGGTTCAACAACGTCTAT
>DLKK01000076.1:49031-51960 GCA_002478955.1 Treponema sp. UBA7590 | reverse complement strand
ATTCCATCCGCAAACCGCACTTCCAGGGCCCGCTCACGCTTGGTCTCGCTTCGCTCGCCTTGCTCCGCAACCCTTCCACCACGGCGTGAAAGGCTCCGCCAACCCACCGCGGCTCCGCAAACAATAAATTGTTCAAATATCGAGTTTTTTCTGAATCCATAAATTGAATGAGCGGAAGGAAAAAGTCAAGTTTGGCGTCCTTGAAGGGCTTTTTGCCGAATGGCATAAAAGAATTATTGAGCATTTTCTGAAAGAAAAGCGCAGATAATTCTTCAAAAAAACACTTCACCATAGCCAAATCTTGACTTTTGACTGGTAGTTCATTCAATTTCTATACTGAATAAACAAAACCCGATATTTGATCTAATCTTCATTTTTTTTCTGTTAAAACCACATTTTTTCTGCTATATTTAAATCATGTTCAAAAAAGATTTTCCTGTTTTATACAAAAAAAATTGTGCCGTAATCCAGGAATTTGAAGGCGACAAAATCGTTGTAAAATTCCAGGTTTCACCAGCAACGCCGACCGGCAAAAAAGCCCAGTATGCAACGCAAAAAGTCCGCGAAAAGGACATAATCGCCCTTTCAGAAGAACCTTGCACTTCACTGGAAAAACTTCTGGATTTTTCAGACACAAAAATCCCGGAACAGATAAAAGAAGCGCATGAACTGCTTTTTAGCGATGAATCAACTGCCGCCGCGGAAATAACTTTTTCAGAACTCACAGAAATTATCCGCGGAACCTGCGTGCCGGACGAAAGCTGGTTTCTGTTCAATGCGCTTAATACCTCAATGGAATTCGCGCTTTCAGAAGACGCGCTTAAAGCCGGAAAAATAATTTTTATTCCGCGAACGCAGGAACAAATCAACTCAATAAAACAGAAAAATTACGAGAAAGAACATGAACAGGAAATTCACGATGCATTCATTGAACGCCTGAAACAGAGAAAACTCAACCTGCCTGAAGATGCAAAATTCATGGCAGAAGTGGAAAATGTAGCGCTATGCAAAACTGAAAAATCAAAAATCATGGTGGAAGCCGGTGTTACACAAAGCCCGGAAAAAGCCCACAAACTTTTAATAGAAACAGGAATCTGGGACATCACAAAAAATCCTTACCCGACGCGTTACGGACTTTCAATGGTCAGCGCAAAAGAAGGCCTTGGAACTCCGCCGCAGGAAGAACGCCTTGAGCTGGATCAAGTTGCCTACGCAATAGATAACGCCTGGTCAGCAGACCCGGATGATGCAGTCGCGTGGGACGGAAAATATTTATGGGTTCATATTGCAGACCCGGCATGCTTTGTTCTTCCAGATAGCTCAATTGACAAAGTTGCTAGGAACAAAGGAACAACGCTCTACCTTCCAGAAGGCGCAGTCCGAATGTTAGCGGAAGAAAGCCTTGCTGACTACGCGCTTGGGCTTCAGCAAAAAAGCAACGCGCTTTCATTCCGGATTCTTTTGAACGACGACAACACAATAAATGAATGTCAGATTTTCAAGACAAAAGTCAACGTGAAGCGGCTCACTTATGAACAGGCGACAGAACAAAAGAATTCACCGGAACTAAAGCCGCTTTTTGAAATTGCAGAAAAAAATATTGCGCGACGAAAAAAATCTGGCGCAACAAACATTGACCTTCCAGAAGTCCACATGAGCGTTGATCCGGAAACAAAAAAAGTCTCAATATCGCCTTTAGTCCGCTACGAGGCAGACTCAATGGTCTGCGAAATGATGCTTTTGGCTGGAGAAGGCGCAGCTAATTTCGCGTTCAAGAACAAGATTCCGTTTCCTTACGTAAGCCAGGAAGCACCGTCTATACCAGAAAAGCTTTTGCCTGGGCTGGCAGGACAATTCCAACTTTTACGATGTATGCACAAACGCAGCGTTGGAATCACCCCTGCAATGCATTCAGGGCTTGGAATTGCAATCTACAGCCAAGTCACAAGTCCCCTCCGCCGCTACAGCGACCTTGTGGCGCACCAGCAGCTCAGAGCATTTCTGGCAGGACAAAAATTAATAGACAAAGATTCAATGCTTGAACGCATAAGCCAGGGCGATGCAGCGAGCGTTGCCGCAAGAAAAGCCAGCCGCCTTAGCGAAACCCACTGGAAACTCATCTATCTTATCCAGAACCCGGAATGGCAGGGCGAAGCAGTCTGCGTTGACAAAAAATTTGATGATCCGCTTTTTATGATTCCAAGTCTTGCAATGCAGACAACAATAAAAGGCGTTCCAAATACAGAATTGAATGAAAAAATCACTGTAAAAGTAAACAGCCTGGATATTACTACCCAAGCTGTTGAATTTATAAAAGTCTGAAAAAACTAGATTCTAAAGCCTAGCGTCTTCCGGATTTTTTAGATGCCGCTGTGTTCAGTTTATATGTCCAATATGCGCCAGTTGACCAGCACCAGCGAGACTTTCCATCAAATGATTCGCGGTGCTCTGTGTTCAAGTAAGCGTCAATTGAATGATGGTCTGTCAAAGCAATCTTAAAGTCCGGGCGAACTGTAAAGATATTTCCTGTGCTCCAGTCCTCTGTATCTTCATAGTCATCCCAGCGTTTATCCTTTGAACCGATTGCAAATGAAGAATAAACATCCAGAACAAATTTGTCATTGATGTTCCAAAGGAATGTGCATCCTGCGTACCAAGCTGGAGTATAGTCAGTATTTTCAAACCAGTTCACAGAAGATTCTGGAATAAGGGAAATTCCAACTTTCTCAAAATTGATTGTCATTGTTGCGCCTGTGCTGAACGACATATCCTCGTAATTATCGGAATTCTTGTCATCATCAGTGTCAATTGAATCCCATGCAAAATAAACATCAAAGAAGAACTGTCTTACACCAAATTCTGCGCCGGCATAGAAATTTCCGTCTTTCTGGAAAAGTCCCTCGTACGCAAGCGAAATACCGAATTTTTC
>DLKK01000076.1:40439-49013 GCA_002478955.1 Treponema sp. UBA7590 | reverse complement strand
TACGCACCAAAATTTGAACGGAAGTTGTCTGTGTTTGTTCCGCTAGGAATTGCGCCGCCAACCTGGAATGTAAAATCACCTTCATGCAGGTAGCGTACACCGATTGCTGTTTTTGCATATTTATTTGCGTAAGGAACAAAACCTACAACATCAGCAGAGCCAGGCGCATCTGGAGTGAATTTGTAGCTGTCAACAGTGCCATGTCTGTCATCATAAGCTGTAGAAAAACCGCCCTGACGAACATGGGCATTAGATTCCCACAGCCAAGAGCCAAAACGAGGAGCCGGACCAACCTGCCAGTTAAGCTTTGTTCCCATTCCAACATCAAGACCGGCAAGAGGATGCCACAAGAAGTTCACATAATAATCATCTGTTTTTGTCTGACCTTGAACATAACCATTATTATGTTTTGCCCCAAATTTTGCAACAGAGCGCGGATCCGTTAATGTTATAAAGTTCTCACTCGCCTCTCCATAATGATAATAAAGCGGATTTTTATCTGTGTGCTCAAAAGTAAAGTTGTCAAGATTTCCATCATCATCAACGTTTGCAATTGCGCCCCAGTTCAACATTCCTTCAAGCGTAAACTGACCAACATCAATCCGCGCCTGAAGAGTGTCCAAGAAGCCATAATAAATCGGATCTCCAATAAGCGGAGAACCAAAACCTGAATAAAAAGTATTTTCAACGCCAGGATTTTTCATAACCTGAGCGCTAGCTGCTCCAGCAACAAAAAGGGCAGCCGCAGAAGCAATGAATAATTTTTTCATTAAAACACCTCTTTTTTTATATTTTTCTATAATCAATGACAATTCGGGTTTGAGCAAGACGCGCATTTTTCATTTGTCTTAAACATTTCCCGCATTGTCCGCCATCCTAAAACCGCGCATTTTACACGTGCAGGCATTTTTGAAATATCCTGCAGAGCGGCAGCCTCATCAAGCTTTTCAATATTTTCCTCAGAAGCCTCGCCACGGATCATTTCCATAAAAATATCGTCCAGTTTTCTGGCTTCATCAGTTGTTTTTCCAATCACCAAGTCCAGCATCATATCGCAACTTGCCTGGCTTACGGCGCAACCGCTTCCTGTAAAAGAACCGTCAACAATAACACCGTTCTCAACTTTAAGATTCAATGTGATATTGTCTCCACAGCTTGGATTTACTCCGTTAAGCTGCATATTCGCATCCGGCAGTTCAGTCTTGTGCGCCGGATTGATATTATGCTCATTCAGAATTTCCCGGTATAATTCTTTTGTATCCATAAAAATCCCAAAATATTATCTTTAGTTGTTGTTCTTTCCAGAAAAATATTTATCATATGCTTCCTGCATTTTTGCCTGTGAAGCAAGATATTCCTCTGAAATATTGTATTTTTTTGCAAGAGTGTTCAAATTAGAAACCTGAGTCTGATATGGAAGGAACAGCAGAACATAGACCGTTCCATCATCAGCGATGAAATAATTTTTCTGCTCAAATCCGCTCACGGCAGCTTCCGCAGTCTGAAGAGCATTTTCCTCAAACCCCTTGATTGAATCTGTTGAAGAGCCAGAAACCATTGTCTGTGTAACATCTTTTGTGACTGTCTGGATTTTTCTTGCAAGGCGATTAACCGCATCGGCTTCAGCCATTTTTCGGCTCACCATCACATCAACCATTTTTGCAGAGCCGGTCGCATAAATTCCGTCTTTGCTAGAAGGTTCCTGCATTACCCAGTCAGGAAGATTTTTTGTGCTTTTTGCAACATTTTTTGTAGAAGCGCACCCCGAAAGAATCAGCGCAACAACAATTCCAAAAAGAAAAACGCTTTTTTTCATAATTTTCCCCTTTTTATAGATTTATAAAGTATCCTTAATTTTTATCACACGCCAGAGCAACAACAAAACCGATAATCCAGCTCGGAATCCCACAGATGACAGACGTCACAGAACCAACAACACCACCAATAACAGACGCCTGCCTGGAAACCCGCTTTGCCGAGTCCGAGATGCTTGTCTTTACAGAAACTGTATTTGTCGTGGAAGAAATAATTTTTCTTTCATCGTTCCAGTTCACTTCTTCCTCTATGATATTATCAGTTATTTCAGCTTTTGTTAAAGGCTTGCGGTATTTTTTGTATTTGTACAAATCTGAATTCTTGTATTCCGCCTTAAGTCGCCTAAGTTCCTTCGCATCTTGTTTTGTGTTAGGCAGAATAAATCCCCAGAAATTGCCATCACTGTTTTTTGCGCGGTAATATGCAAAACTTCCGGCAAAAACATTCAGCGCAGAATATCCCACAACTTTTGCGGCTTCGCGAACAGTGCAACCAAGAACAACCCAAGGAAGCCCAAACGAATAAAATGCCATAAGCTTAGCGTCAGGAGTGCACGTTGACTTTACAGTCCTATTTTTTTCAACATAATGAATTGAATTTGAATCAGGGTTTCCAGTCGCGTCTAATGCTTCTTCCTCAGAAATTATCTCAACATCGCGCGTATTATAAAATTTTGTAGTTGCACAGGAAGAAAAACAGACCGAAAGAGAAAACAAACTTAATAAAATAAATAAAATTCGTTTTGCGTTCAAATTTCACTCTCTGCAATGATTTTAATGAATTCTAGTCTTTATATCCACTCATTTTCCGAATATTGCACAAAACTGAATAAAAACGCTCGACTTCTTCCTCATCATTGTAAAAATACAGGCTGGCCCGTGCCGTTGCAGGAACTCCAAGATAAGCTCCAAGCGGCTGCGCGCAGTGATGTCCGGCCCGGATTGCAATTTTTTCTGTATCCAGAAGAGAAGCCACATCGTGCGGATGAACTCCTTCAACAGTGAAAGTAACAATTCCACAATGTTTTTGCGGGTCAGGATTTCCAATGATTTTTATGTACGGATTCTGTCTCATTTTTTCAATCAAAATTGCCGCAAGATTATTACAATGTTCCTCAATCTTTTCAAATCCAATTGACTGGATATATTTTATTGCAGCGGCAAGCCCCACAGCCCCGCTCGCATTCACTGTTCCGGCTTCAAATTTATGCGGAAGCTCAGCCCAGGTCGCGTCATCGCGGGTAACATATTCAATCATTTCTCCGCCACGCAAAAACGGCGGCACTTCCTCTAAGATTTCTTTTTTTCCATAAAGAACGCCGATTCCCATAGGACCGCAAAGTTTATGTCCACTAAAAGCAAAGAAATCAGCATCAATATCTTTTACGTCAACCTTTAGGTGAGGAACAGACTGCGCGCCGTCAACAACACAGATTGCCCCGACTTTATGCGCAAGCTCCGCAATTTTTTTCACAGGATTTGTTATTCCAAGCACATTTGAAACCTGCCCGACCGCAACAATTTTGGTTTTTTCGTTTATTTTTGCAAATTCAGACTCAGGGATTTCTCCGGAAACTTTGTCAGGTTCAAGAAAAACAAGTTTTGCGCCTTTTTCCTTGCAGACCATCTGCCACGGAAGAATGTTCGAATGATGCTCAGCAACAGAAACAACAATTTCATCGCCAGCTTTTATATTCGCCATTCCATAAGTGTAGGCAACCAGATTCAGGCTTTCCGAGGCATTCCGCGTAAAAATAATCTCACAGTCTTTTGCGTTCAAGAACTTGGCAACTGTGTGACGTGCATTCTCATAATCCTCTGTTGCCCTGCCGCTCAAGTCATAAAGTCCGCGCAATGGATTCGCGTTGTTGTGCGCATAAAAATCAGAAATTGCATTTACAACACAATCAGGACGTTGCGTTGTAGCCGCATTGTCAAAATAAATCAGACCTCTATTTTCTGGAGTTTTAAAAATTGAAAAATCTTTTTTAAAAACGTTTGCCATTTCAGAACCTTGCCTTTATTCCTCGCCAAAAATTGCGTTCATTTCAGAATTGATTTTTTCAACAGTCTCTTCATCATTTATTGTTGAAGAAACCGCCTGCACTTTTGCCCGCGCAATAATTTTTTCAGCATTTTCCCTGCTGATTCCACGCGATTCCATATAAAAAAGAATTTCATCGCTCAAGCGGCCGATTGTAGCACCATGCTCGCCGGAAATATCTTCCTCTGTACAAAGGATTATCGGCATTGAATTATTAACAACATCCGGACTAAGCAAAAGTGTTTCTTCCTGTTCATCACCAGCCGAGCCTGAGCTTCCGGTCTTAAAATCAATCGTACCGCGATAAGTTTTTTTGGAATTATCGTTCAACGAGCCAGCGACCTTCATTTTGCACAAAGTTTTTTTGCCAAAATGATTCACAAGAAAATTCATATCAAGGAACTGGTCATCCCTCAGATAATATCCAAGGTCAGATTTGAACGAACCTTTGTATTCCTTCAAATTGCAGCCAGCGCCAACATAAACTTTTGAAGCTCCCAGTTCAACATGCGTAAGCTCGATTTCCGAATTTTCCGCCGCATAAGAAGCCGTATCATCAACCTGAACAAATCCAGCGCCCAGCAACTGCACTTTCACAATCCGGATTCTGGAATTCGGTTTAGCGTAAACTTCAGTTCGAAAAGCCTGAAAACCTGCCGCATTTTTTTCTGAAGAATTCACAATTATTACAGTCGCCTCGGAATTCTCACCGGCAACAATTATCTGTCTTGTAAGCGCATGATTTTTTTCTGAAAAATCGTAGTTCAGAACAAGAGGTTTTTCAATTTTCGCATTTTCCGGGATAGAAATTCCAAGCGAAAAAGATTTTTTTCCAGAATCTGAACTTTCAAAAACTGCGTCAGAGGATTTTCCCGTTCCAGACAAAAGCTCAGGGAATTCTTTTTTCAGCTCATCACCGTTTTCGCAAAATACAATATTCTGTCCGTTTCTTGTTTCCGGAAGAACATTTTCCAGCGAAAAATCGAAATTCAGTTCTGCCTCATTTATTTTCAGCCAGCTCCAAGACGGAGAAACAAGCTTATTTATTTTTAAAGATTCAGCCATCACATTGTCCCCTTCATTTCAAGCCGGATAAGATTGTTCATCTCAACCGCATACTCAAGCGGAAGCTCCTTTGAGACAGGATTTGCAAAACCGCTGACAATCATGCTCCGAGCCTCTTCCTCGCTGATTCCACGACTCATCAGATAAAAAACCGCATCATTCGAAATCCGCCCGATTTTTGCCTCATGTCCAACATCAGCCTTGTCCGTAAGGACAACATTTGCAGGGATTGTGTCGCTCCGGCTCTTGCTGTCCAGCATAAGAGAAGCGCATGAAACGCTCGCCTTGGAGCCTACAGCCTCTTTTGCAATATAAACCGCAGAACGATATATTGAAGCACCACCGCCCTTTGAAATTGATTTTGTTGTAATAACGCTGGTTGTGTCCGGCGCAAGATGAACCATTTTTGCACCAGTATCAAGTTCCTGCCCCGCACCGGCAAAAGTCACGCCTGTAAATTCTGCGCGCGCATTTTTTCCGACCAGATCGCTTTCCGGATAAAGACAACCGACATGGCTTCCAAAAGACCCTGAAATCCATTCAATAGAACCGCCTTCCTCAACCTTTGCACGCTTTGTGTTCAGGTTGTACATATTTTTGGACCAGTTCTCAATTGTCGAATAACGAAGATGCGCGTTTTTCTTTACAAAAAGCTCAACCGCCCCGGCATGAAGATTCGCCACATTGTATTTTGGCGCTGAACAACCTTCAATAAAATGAAGATCCGCCCCTTCATCAACAATAATAAGAGTATGCTCAAATTGTCCTGCACCTTTCGCATTCAACCTAAAATAAGACTGAAGTGGAAACGAAAGCTTTACGCCCTTCGGGACATATACAAATGAGCCGCCAGACCAGACAGCTCCGTGCAGAGCCGCAAATTTGTGGTCTTTTGGCGTAATCAACGTCATAAAATATTCTTTTACCATCGGTCCCCACTCAGGACTTTTCAGCGCGCTCTCAAAATCAAGGTAAACAACGCCCTGTTTTGCAACCTCATCCTGAATATTGTGGTAAACCAGCTCGGAATCATACTGGGCGCCAACTCCGGCAAGACTTTTTCGCTCCGCTTCCGGAATTCCCAGTTTTTCAAAAGTATTTTTTATATCATCAGGAACATCTTCCCAACTTCCAGCCATTTTTGTCTTCGGGCGCACATACGTTGAAATATCTTCTATATGAAGCCCCTCGATATTAGGCATCCAGTTCACCGAAACGCCCATTTTATTGTACTGCTCAAGCGATTTCAGCCGGAATTCGCGCATCCATTCAGGATCGCCCTTTTCCTCGCTAAGTTTTTTTACAATCTCAGGATTCAGCCCCGATTCAATGCGGTAAAATTCCTTTTCGGACTCCTCGTAGCGGAAATTATAAAAATCCTGATTTATATCGTGAATATTTGTTTTTTCGTCAGCCATAATATTCCTTAAAAAAATGGAACTTTTCTGATTCAGATGGGGAATTCTTCCCGCCGTTCAGACGCCTTGCTGTCTGAACTTACCAGAAATTGCCAAAGTCAATTTCTGGCTCTCACTTCAAGCGGGGAAAGTCTTCCCCTCGGCTCAAACCTTGCGGTTTTCGCCTACCCCTTCCAGCGGGAGGTCCCGCAACGCCCCTTAGCCATTGATATATTTGTCAAAACCCTTTTCGTTTATTTCCTCAACAAGCGAACCATCACCAGTTTTTACAATCTGTCCTTTCACAAGCACATGAGTGTAATCAACATGCAGACTTTCCAAAATCCGTGTTGAATGAGTAATAATCAAAAGTCCGCCGTTCTGATTTTTCTGGTATTCCTCAACACCTTTAGAAACCGTGCGCACAGCATCAACATCAAGCCCTGAATCAGTTTCATCAAGAATTGCGAATTTCGGCTTTAACATCAAAAGCTGAAGAATTTCGCTTTTTTTGCGCTCGCCACCAGAAAATCCAACATTTAAATCTCGCTTTGCGTAACTTTCATCCATATTCAAAAGCTGCATATTTTTCTGAAGTTCCTTCTGGAACTGAAAAAGTTTCACGCGCTCGCCAGTTCTTTGCTGAATGGCAGAACGTATAAATGATTCAAGCGAAATTCCCGGCACTTCAAGCGGATTCTGGAACGAAAGAAACATTCCGGCTTTTGCGCGCTTATCTGTGGATTCGTTGGTCAAATCCTGCCCGTCAAAAATAATTTTTCCGCCATCAAGCCTATAAACAGGATTTCCCATAAGGACATTTCCAAGAGTCGATTTTCCAGCTCCGTTCGGTCCCATCAATACATGAGTTTCACCTTCGCCAATCTTAAGATTTAAATTCTTAAGGACAGTTTTTTCGTCAACACTGACTGAAATATTTTGTACGTCAAGCAATATCATATTCGCCCCTTAAAGGAAGTCGAGAATTTAGTTTCAATATACTGAATTTACAGTAAATCGGCAAAGTAAACAATGCGACTAAGTTAGCAAACAACAACTCTTTCCGTAACAAGATGATTTTATATTTTTTTTCAAATTTATTCCATTCGTGTTGTTTCTAAAATTTCAGAAACTGTAATTGTCTTCAAATTCCGACTGTGCAAGTCTTCTATGATTTCCGGACGACAATCGTCCTCAACAACTATTGTTCCGTTCGATTTCAGGCTTTTCTGAAGAATTCCTCCGTGCTTGTAAATCAGTTCGGCAATTTTCAGGCTGAAATCAACGTCTTTTTTGATTTTAAAACCAAGCGCAAAATTTCCGTTCAACCGCTGCGACAAAAATGCTTTTGCCTTTTTTCCGTAAAGCGCAGAAATTTTCTCAATAATCTCCTTGTTGTGACGGTTTATCTCGCGCTGCTCAAGAAATTTTTCTATACTCAGCTTGTTTCCCTTGTTTTTTTCCGCCAAAGAATCCATGGTTTCATTTTTTGACTCACAGAACGCCTTAAAAAGAAGCATTGTCATTTTCGCATCGTCGCTTGACTTATGGGAAACCAAATTCTCGCACGGAACTTTGTATATTCTGCACCAGTCTTCCAGGCTTTTTCCATTTTTTACGCTGTTTGCACTGTCAATGATTTTTGCAATGTCGTAAGCCGCATAATTTATGGAAGGCAAATTGTAACGTTCGCAGGCACTCTGAAGAAATCCCATATCATTTTTCACAGAAAAACCGAAAATTTTCCGGCCGCTAGCTTCCATCATTTTTTTTATGCCGCTGTAATAGCTTTCAAAGTTGCGCTGTGCCCTAAAATAATCTTTTGAATACGCAAGTTTGCATCCATGCTTCTGGTCAAAAAGATACCAGTCAAATTCTGTCTCAGGATTCATAACCACATCATCCTCGTCAAGAATTGTCCAGTCCTGATTTACAATAACATACCCAAACGAGCACATTTTTCCAACACCGCCAAAACAGTTGGCACATTCAATATCAAAAAAAAGATAAGTCTTATCCATAACCAATTTCCCCAGTTTTTAGCAAGAATAGTGAATTTTTATGAATTGTGAAAAATCGCTCTCAGCGAATTTACAATTTGCTCCACCTTCCTTGCAAGAATATCAAGTTTTTATTTCAAAGCTAACAGAAGCGTAGTCAGATTTTTAATTTTTGAAGACTTTGTGCGATTGTATCAATTAAAGTGCATAGCACCCAAAGCAACACAAGCAAAGCGCGAGCACAACCGTCTGGA
>DLKK01000076.1:22982-40398 GCA_002478955.1 Treponema sp. UBA7590 | reverse complement strand
TGAGCGACCTTTCACAATCAACAAAAACTCAGATATTCATCCTATTTATATATCGCAAAAATCGCCGGAACTTTCTTTAATTCCGGAAATCCTGATTTTTTCCATTGCGCAACAGTTTTTGTCTTTATGTATTCAACATCGGTTGTAATTCCTGCCGCAATGCAAAGTCTTGTTTCAGCCCGGTAAGTTTTTAACACAGTCTCAAAAAGCTGGGCATTTCTGTACGGAGTTTCTATAAAAAGCTGAGTCTGATCTTCCTTGTAAGCACGATTTTCAAAAAATTTCAGTTTATTCGCACGCTCATTCGGCTTTACCGGAAGATAACCATTAAAAGCAAAACTTTGCCCGCTAAAACCGCTTCCCATAACCGCCATGATTATTGAATTCGGTCCGACCAACGGAACAACCTTCAGCCCTTTCTTCTGGGCCAACGCCACAATATCCGCGCCAGGATCAGCAACCGCCGGGCAACCAGCCTCGCTTATAACACCAACCGGCTCGCCTTTTTCCAAAGAATCCAGATAATGCAGAATATCCTTTGACTCAGTATGCTCGCTAAGTTCCACAAAATCACCGTCATCAACGTGGCTACCCTCAATTTTCGCCAGAAACCTTTTCGCCGATTTTATGTTTTCAACAATAAAATGTCTTATCTGCCTGATAACTTCAATATTATACGCCGGAAAAACCTTGGAATATTCAGTTTCACCCAAAGTCACAGGAATCAAATACAAAGCCGCTTCCATTTTTTCCTCCATCTAAAAAATCGCAAGTAGCTATGCAGGAGGGCGCCTGCCCTACGTTTGGAACGCTGTTCCTCACTACCCCTCTAACGGGGGAATCCCCCGTAACGCCCCCTTTACAGCCAATCCGCAAGATTTTTGCGGAGCTCAGCCACGCTCTTAAAATTATATGTCTTTAATCCAAGTCTGGCAGCCGACTCACAATTTTCTTTTTTGTCATCCGTAAAAAATGCATTTTCAGGAATTTCGTTTTCACATTCAAGAATCAGTTTCCAAAAATCCGCATCCGGTTTTCTTACACCCATGTAAATCGAAGCGTAAGTCATGTCAAAAATTTCATAGTCGCCACGGCATTTATGATTATCATAATGACTTTCAATAGTATTTGTACCGCAGACAACACGGTGCCCTTTTGATTTCAACGCAAGCACAACTTTTTTGGTTTCTTCATTTAAAACAGGATGAAAAAGCAGCCTGAACCAGTCGCAGCAAACTTTTATTCGTGAACGCTCCTCAAAAATCTTCCACCATTCCGCAACTGAAAGAGTTCCTTTTTCAAGTTCAAAAAAAAGATTGTTATTTGTATTCCATCCCATCAAAAAAAGAAAATTTTCCAGTGAGATTCCAAGTTTTTCGCTGACTTTTTCATACAAATTTTGTCCGGCAGTAGTCGTCACAACACCGCCCATGTCAAAAATAAAAAGCATATTGAAATCTTAACCCAAATAAAAATAAAAAAAAAGACGTGCATAACAAAACGCACGTCTTTTACCGCAGTTTACATATTACAAAACTGCATTTTTTTATTATTTATTCTCAATCGCATCAATATAAGAAAGATTCAAGCGACCCATTTTATCAACTTCCAAAAGTTTTACAGGAATAACCTGACCTTCTTTAAGAACATCGCTTACTTTCTCAACGCGCTGCTTAGAAAGCTTAGAAATATGGCAAAGACCTTCTTTTCCAGGAAGAATCTCAACAAAAGCACCAAAATCCATAATGCGCTTTACAGTTCCCTGATAAATTGCACCAACTTCCGGATCTTCTGTGATTCCTTTCACAGCTTTTTTTGCCTTTTCTGCAGCTTCACCATTTTTTCCGTAGATTGTAACAGTTCCGTCATCATCAGTGTTGATTGTAACATCATACTGAGAACACAACGCTTTTACATTCTTTCCGCCTGGTCCAATCAAAGCACCAATCTTGTCTACAGGAATTTTCATTGTGATAATCTGAGGCGCACGCGGACAAAGCGGAGCCGGCTTATCAATTGTCTTTTCCATAATAGAAAGAATATGAAGACGACCAAGACGAGCCTGTTCCAATGCATTTTTCATGATTTCAGTTGTTACACCGGCAATTTTAATATCCATCTGGAATCCAGTGATACCATCTTTTGTTCCAGCAACCTTAAAATCCATGTCGCCAAGGTGATCTTCCTCTCCAAGAATATCAGAAAGAATCTTGTAGCGTCCGTAAGGATTGTCGCCCTCTGGCTCTGTGATAAGACCCATTGCAATTCCAGCAACCATTTTTTTCATAGGAACACCGGCAGCAAGCATTGCAAGACATCCACCGCAAGTAGAAGCCTGAGATGAAGAACCGTTAGATTCCATGATTTCAGAAACTACGCGGATTGTATAAGGAAATTCCTCGCGGCTTGGAACCATTGCAGCCAAAGAACGGCGAGCCAAATTTCCGTGGCCAATTTCGCGGCGGCCAGTTGTAAGCTTTCCTGTTTCACCAACAGAATATGGAGGGAAATTGTAGTGAAGAATAAAATGCTCAGAGCGATTTCCATCAATATCGTCATAAGACTGCTCATCCATCGCAGTTCCAAGTGTACAAACAGCCAAAGACTGAGTTTCCCCACGAGTGAACAAAGCTGAACCATGTGGAGTTGGAAGAACGTTTATTTCACAAGTAATCGGGCGGATTTCATCAGTTTTGCGTCCATCAATGCGAACTCCTTCGTCAAGAATTGACTTTCTTAACAATTTGTACTGAATTTCATCCATCAAATTTGCGTAAAGTTTTGCCTGAATAGGATCTTCAAGCTGTTCTGCGTGGTTTGCACCAACTTCCTGAATAACTTTGGCAATCGCCTTGCCGCGGTTCATTTTTCCATCCTGGAAACAAGCTTTTTTTAGAAGCGGAGTTGCCTCTGCCTCAATCTGCTCCGCATTTGCAAGAGTTACATCAAGCGGGTTCAAAGGAAGCTTTTCTTTTCCGCATTTTGCAACAAGCTCTTCCTGAAGCTTACACATTTCCTTGATGAATTTTTCTGCCTCAGCAAGCGCGCCGAGCATAACTTCCTCAGAAACTTCTTTTGCACCACCTTCAACCATTGTAAAACCGTCTTTTGTTCCGGCAACAACGATTTCCATGTCAGCTTCTTCAATTTCCTTGAAAGTCGGATTGATTACATATTTTCCGTTCAAGAAACCTACACGGCAAGCCGCAACCGGTCCATGGAACGGAATATCAGAAATGCAGGTTGCAGCAGAAGCAGCAATTACCGCAAGAATATCCTGAGTGTGAACACCATCACAAGAAACACAAGTAGGAACAATCTGAAGTTCATGTCCGAATGATGGCTCAAAAAGCGGTCGCATAGGGCGGTCAATAAGACGGCTCACCAGAATTTCTTTATTCTTCGGGCGACCTTCGCGCTTTACAAATCCGCCTGGAATTTTTCCAGCCGCATAAAATTTTTCGTTATATTCAACTGTTACAGGAACAAAATCCTGACCTTCTGTCACTGCGCTAGAAGCACAGATTGTCGCAATAATGGCAGCTCCGCCCCACTGAGCGTAAACACAACCATTTGCCTGTTTACCGATTTTTCCTGATTCAATAATTAAATCAGCATCTCCGAGTCTGTAAGTTACTCTTGTTACTTCTGACATTTTACCTTTCCTTATGTCGTATTCTTTCTTTTACATCGCGCCATATTCCTAGGAAACTTTGCGATGCACCGCGTTATGCACAAAAAAGCCTGCGCCACCACGGTGTATGGCAACAGGCTTTTACTAGCGGACAAGAACTACTTGCGAAGTCCAAGTTCCTTGATGAATGCACGGTAACCTTCAAGGTTTGTGCGCTCAAAGTATCTCAACATCTTGCGACGCTGACCAACAACTTTAAGAAGAGCTCGTTTTGCTCCAGCATCTTTCGGAAATCTTTTTGTGTGTTCTGTAAGCTGCTTTGTTCTTTCTGTAAGAAGAGCAATCTGAACTTTTACATTACCTGTGTCGCCTTCTTTTGCACCGTATTTAGATACGAGTGACTGTGTTGTTTCTTTTGCAAGTGCCATTGTTGGAACCCCTTAAAATAATTTTCTCTGAATAAGCGGAATCAATGCAGGTCAATCTCCGGGTCGAGGGAAATTAATCACAAAAAATCCGTAAAAACAGATAATTAAAAGTTTATAGAAAACATAAGCATTAATCAATAACCCAAAAGCTTTTCTGCCTTATCAATTTTTTTTTCAGCAAGAAGTTCTCGGATCATTGTGCTGCTTATGCGTTTTCCATCTTCTTTCACAAGTTCAATAAAAAATGAAGAAATATTATTTTCAGCGCAAAAAGCCTGAATCTGAGGTTTTGCAAAAGAACCGTTATGCCCGCAGCAAAAATCCACGCCTTCCACGATGCACTTCAAATTCAGTTTGTCTTTTAATATGCGGAAAAAATCACTTCCCTCAATCTGCTTGAACTTCTCATCAAAATGAATCACAAGAACAAAATCGAAGCCAAGTTTCCTGAAAATTTCAAGGCGTTCTTCCAAAGTTGAAATGTCACCTTTGTAATCATTGCCCTGTTTTATAGAAGAAACTGGTTTTTCAAATGTGACAAGACCACTCAAAGTTCCATTCTGACGCGAAAAATCCAGGATTTTATTAAAAATCGCAAAATGACCTTTATGCGGTCCGTCAAACGAACCGATTGAAACCGCTGTTTTTTGCCAAAAAAGATTTTCATTTTCTTCATTCAGCAAGTCAGCCCAAGTGATGATTTTCAAGAATTATTTTTCCCATAAAATTTCAGGATAATATCCCTCAGAGATTTTTTTGGCGATTTCATTTTTTACGTTCTCACGGTCTTCCGGATAAGTCATTCCAAACCAGCTTTCCTCAGATGTGTAGACTTTCACAGAACCTTTTTTATCCCTGATAATATCGCTTGCAACAACCGGCAGAAGCGCCTCAGTTTTTTCCGCTTTAACGTTATTTTTAATAAAATTTTCCCAGTAAAAGTTGAATTCCTCAAAAGCTTTTGGACTAAAACCAAAGAGATTCATGCTTACAGTTTCTTTTCCGGTAAGAATTTCCTTTCTGTCGCCCATGTCCGACACAACTTTGTCGCCATCAAAATAAATTTTCAAGTTTTCAACAATTGAAACAAGATTTCCGTTTTTTACAGTGCATACACCGCGGCTTACAGAACCATTGCGGCTCATCGTTTTTTCAAGGACATAACCAACCATCGCATGCTCAACAGAGTCATTATTTATGGAAGAAAGATGTTTTCCCAAAGTCTCAAATGCGCTTCTGCCATAATAATCATCAGAATTTATTACCGCAAAAGGCTCGTGAATTGATTTTTCCGCGCACAAAACGGCATGCGCTGTTCCCCACGGCTTTATACGTTTTTCAGAAAGTTTAATCTGCTCCGGTGTCAAAAGACTTTCATGCGACTGGAAAACATATTCTGCATCCATATTGCGCGCAACCCGGTCAAAAAGTCGTTCCCGGAAATCTTTTTCTATATCTTTTCTGATTATATAAACTACTTTGCCAAAACCAGCTTTTTTCGCATCAAAAGCAGCAAAATCAAGAAGACATTCGCCGTTCTTGCCAACTGCGTCAATCTGCTTTACTCCACCGTAACGGCTGCCCATTCCCGCTGCAAGAACTAAAAGTGTAGGTTTCATATTTTTCTTCTCCATTAAAGTTTTTTTGTAATTCTTACATTATTCCACAATTATCGTTTCAAGTGCAAGTATCATCATATCTTTAAATGTTTTTTCACGCTCTTCCGCAGTTGTCTGGCCACCTTTTACAATATGATCGCTTACTGTAAAAATTGAAAGGGCTTTTCTGTGAAATTCCGCAGCCAACGTAAAAAGTTCCGCAGACTCCATCTCAATTCCAATTGCGCCATACTTTTGCCAAAGTTTCCAGTTCTGGTTATCATCGTAAAAACGATCGCTTGAAACAACCGGTCCTACCTTCACCTTGATTCCAAGTTCATTCGCCTTGTTGTAGGCATTGTAAAGCAACCCGAAATCTGATGTCGGAGCATAATGCAAACCACCGAAACGCTGATTCAAAAGATACGAATCGGAAAAAGCCGCGTTCGCAATGACAGTATCTTTTAGATTTATCTCATCCTGAACAGAACCGATTGTTCCAACGCGGATTGCTTTCTGGACGCCATAAAAACGGAAAAGCTCATTCACATAAATAGAAAGCGACGGTTGCCCCATTCCAGTTCCCTGAACAGAAACCTTAACGCCCTTGTACGTTCCTGTAAAACCATACATTCCACGCACTTCATTGTAACATTTCGGAGACTCAAGAAAATTTTCCGCAATAAATTTTGCCCTAAGCGGATCCCCGGGAAGAAGAACTTTATCTGCAATTGCACCCTCAGGCGCGTTAATATGTGTACTCATGCTTTTATTATATCACAGATTTTTTAATCAACAACAATACGCAACAAGAAACAAAAATTGACAGCACTCTAGCCTAAAAAAACACAACTCCAAAAAGAGCGCCAACACAGACCACAAAAAAAGGATGAAGCTTGAATTTCGTTCTGAGCCAAAGAAAAACAAAATACATAGAAAGATTCATCCAGTTAAAAAGTTCTTTCCAGCCAACCACAGAAAAAAGAGTTTTAAAATCTTCTGGAACGTTCACAAGAATATTAATACACATATTCACTGCAATCACAAAAATCATTCCAGTTGCGGCAGGGCGCAGAAATGTAAAAACGTGCTGAACGCATTTATTTTCCCTGAATTTTATGATTATTCGGGCAATAATCAGAATCGTAATCAACGAAGGAAGAACTTGCCCTAGCGAAGTTATGATTGCCCCTGGAATCCCGTAAAATTTGTATCCCAGGAAAGTCGCCATATTAACTCCGACAGGACCTGGCGTACTTTCAGAAATTGCAATCATATTATAAAACTGGTCAACAGAAATAAGTCCTCTATCAACAATTGTCTGCTGCATCAAAGTTATCGCAACAAGACCGCCGCCGATTGTAAAAAGTCCGATATAAAAAAAGATACAAAACAGCCATAAAAGGCTTACATCGCTAGTCATTTGAATCCGCCTTGATTTCTAAAGAATTTTTCTTATCATTTTTTTTGAATTTCTTTTCTATAAAATAAGCAGCAACTGCGACAAGAGCAGCCCCAAGGATAATAATATACGATTTGACATTAAAAAAGAAAATCAGGCAGAAGGAAAGCAACATTAACACAATGCTGACCACCCCCTTTGAAGTCTTTTTTGCAAAATTAAGGGTCGCATCTGTAATAAGCGCACAGACTGCAACATTTATTCCTTTCAAAGCCTTCTGTACATTCGGGTAATGATCAATCGAATCAATAAGATTTGCAAGGATTGTAATAAGCACAACGCAAGGAGTAATCACACCAAGCGTTGCAACAATTCCGCCAAGAATTCCTGCCTTCTTATAACCAACAAAAGTAGCTACATTTACGGCAATAATTCCAGGCGTTGACTGACCAATTGCATAGTAGTCAAGAATTTCATTTTCAGAAACCCATTGTTTTTTATCTATAAGTTCATTTTGCATCATCGGAAGCATGGCAATTCCCCCACCAAAAGTAAGGGAACCGATTTTTGCAAAAGTGATATAAAGATCCAGATAAATGTTTTTCATACAGAAAACATTAACCTTTTACCGCTCCAGCCGCAATACCTTTTATAATGTATTTTTGCAATGCAAGATAAAAAGCAATAATCGGAATCGAAGAAATCGTAAGTGAAGCGCACATTGGGCCATACTCCTTCATAAACTGACCATTAAAACGCATCTGGGCAAGCTGGATTGTTCCCTGTTTTGCAACAATCAACGGCAAAAGAAAGTCGTTCCAAATCCACAAAGCATCGATAACAGCAACTGTAGCTATAATCGTCTTGATAAGCGGAAGAACAATCCTAAAGAAGATATAAAATCTTCCGGCTCCATCCATTGCCGCAGATTCTTCAAGTTCAAGCGGAACAGACTTTATAAAACCGTGGAACATAAAAATCGCAGTCGGACAACCCAAGCCCCAATACATTGGAATAAGCCCCGGAACACTCATAAGATGAAGGTCGGCCGCAAGAACTCCAATCGGAACCATAATAATCTGGAACGGAATTACAAGCGAGAACGAGAAAAATCCGTACAAAATCCAGGAAATTTTGGTTTTCGAGCGGGCAAGTCCATACGCACACATTGCAGAAGTAATAATAATTCCGCCAGTTCCAAAAACAGTAACCAGAAGCGTATTCAGAAAAACGCTTGGAAATTTCATCTGAGTCCATGCCTGAACGTAATTTCCAAAGAAAAGTTTCGCCGGAACACCTGTAGGATTTATAATAATATCAGCATTTGGCCGGAACGAATTTATAACTACAAATATAAGCGGATAAATAAAAAATAAGGCAAAAATAACCATGCAAGTAGTAAGCACAGTCTCCTTTGCAGTCTGTTCCTTTATATCCCATTTCAAAAAAGTCATTATGCTTCAACCTCCTTGCGTTTCATCACATAAAGCTGAATTCCTGTGATAACCACAATCGCAAAGAACAAAACCATCGCCTTTGCAGTAGAGAGTCCAGCCTGCTTTAAAGAGAATGCATCAAAATAAATATCCATAACAAAAGGAACTGTTCCTGTTGCATAACCGGTTTGTCCAATCATCGCGTATATAAGATCAAAGCTCTTCAACGCATTTGCAATTGTAAGGAATAATGAAATTGTAAGAGACGGAATCATAAGAGGCAAAGTGATATACCTGAATCTCTGCCAGCCAGTCGCTCCATCAATCTTTGCGGCTTCAATGACTTCTGTGGAAATATTCTGAAGCCCGGCCAGATAAACAATCATGTAATAACCACAACCTTGCCAGACAGCAACAAGAACAAGAAGCCACGGGGTCTTATTTGAGTCAGAAATCCATTTTTCAATTCCTGTGATTGCTGGCAGAAGCTGAACGAAAAGCATTGACCAGATAAGTGCAACAATAATCATGGAAAGAACATTCGGCAGGAAGAAAATAGTACGCAAAATCTTTTGTCCGCGTATTCCTGTGTCCAATGCAAGTGCAAGCGCAAAAGCCAGAACGTTGATTCCAATTACAGAAAAGAAAGCAAAAAACAGAGTAAATCCAACAACACCCATATTATGCTGCGTAACAACCCAATTTTTCGCAAGGACTTTCTTGATTTTTGAGACCTTCAGTATCTCATTTGAAAGTTCTATGATTTCTGACTTATTGTTTTCAGAAAGCCCATTCTCATTTGCAAAATCGATTGCCACATTGTGAATATCATAGGCATTCTGCTTTAGTCCATAATTTTTCAACGCCCGGATAAGCGTATCAATTTTCGATTCCGGAATTGACTTTCCAACACCCGGCAAATCCCAAAGAAATCCTGTAAGAACAAATTCATCATATTTTGAATCAAGCTTGTATGCGTTCGTTTTTTCGTCAAATTTGTAGACTTCTGTAAGCAGCTTGTATTCTTCAGAATTTTTTTCCATTCCTTTCAGGACTTCATTCTGAAAATCCTTTTTCTGGATAATTCTAGGAAGTTCTGAACTTTCTGTGAATTTTTCAATTCGCATTTTATGTGGATAAAAATCTTTATCAATTTTTCCTGTAAAGATTTTCTTGTAGTTTTCCAATCCGACAAATTTATAACGCTCAGGTTCATAACCTGTTTTTTTTACGATTCGTTCAAGTTTTTTTCGCGCAACACCACCAATACTTTTTCGCTTATAAGAATTATCAAGCGGATCGTATTCATAAATTGACTGAATATAATTTCTGTCTTTCTGATTTAAATTTCCGCTGTATAAAATTTTGGATTCAAATTCATTTTTCTCAAGAATGATAGGCGTCTTTGGCGTAAGACCATCCCAGTTTGTAAGCGAAATTCCAATTCCTCTAAAAAAAGGGGTAATAAAGAAAATCAAATAAAGAATAAGACAAGGAATAATGAAAGCTGTAAAATAGAATGCTTTCCTTGATTTTGCTTCAACCATAAAACTGGTTCCTCTCAATTTTTTTCAGGTTTGTATAAAACCGCAAAATATAAAAAAGTCCGCGACCGCAGCCACGGACTTTTTACTCACTCAGAATTATTTATTAACTGAAGAAGCCCACTGAGCATCGATTTCTTTGATAACGTCTCCAGCAGAGCGTTTGTGCATCATGTACTGCTGCGCGCCGTTCTTGCAAGAATCTTCGAATACATCTGTAGGATACTGTGAGAATGCCCATGGAGAAGAGCCCTTAGCTTCTACAGAAGCCATAAGATCTACATATGGACCACCGAAAGCAGAAACATCAACACCCTTGAATGGCGGAATAAGCTTGTATTCATCCATCCAAAGTTTCTGGCCTTCATCAGAAGTAAGCCAGTTAAGGAATTTAACAGCAACTGCCTGTTTTTCTGCACTAGACTGAGAAGAAACACCAAATGTCGAGTCTACATCAGCATAAAATGTGTTCATTTTTGCATCATTGTAAACCGGGAAAGGAATAAACCCTGCGTTCAAGTTTGGATTGAGTTTAAGAGCGTCTACATAAGCCCAAAGCCCCTGAACCATCATTGCAGATTCACCCTTTGCAAAAGACTGCTGCTGCTCACCGCCGCCCATTTCGGCTGCGTTTGAATTCATGTTGTCGCGGTAAAAATCAAGAATGCTGAACAATTTTGCTGTGTCAACATCGCCATAAGAAGCTTTTCCTGCGTTCATGTCAGAAATGAATTTCTCAACTTCAATTCCTTTTTCTTTAAGAAGCGCTGTATGAATCATTGTGATAAAATGACCCATTGACCAGTTTTCCTTAAGAAGACCAGCAAATGGAACTATATTATTTTCTTTCAATGTGCGGCAAGCCTGCTCAAGTTCGCGGTAAGTTGCAGGAGCTTTGATTCCGTATTTATCAAAAATATCTTTGTTGTAGATAATTCCAATTCCTGCATAATCCATTGGAACCGCATACTGCTTTCCGTTCCAAGAAACCGCTGGAAGTGAACTTGGAAGAACTTTTCCCATCGCTTCTTCCTTTGACAAATCCAAAAGGAAACCCTTAGACGCATATTCCTTGATGCGGGAATATGACTGCATCTGAAGAATGTCCGGCAAATCACCCTGAGCCGCTCGCGCAGACATTGCAGAGTCAGCATCATTAGGAATGATAAGCATATCAATTGTAACGCCTGGATTCTGTTTTTCAAATGCTTTTACAATTTTTTTTAGACCTTCCTGGTTTTCCTGCTTGTAATAATACATTTCAAGCTTAACTGTACCAGCTGCTGAAGAAGTCTTAGCCTCTTTCTTTGAGCAACCCGTAAACATACCTGCTGCCATTGCAAGCGCAGCAATAGAGAATATTACCTTTTTCATTAAATCCTCCGTCAAAAGATAACGTTATATAAAGTAATTCTAAGTCCACTATTTTGATTTGTCAAAAAAAATCTGAAAATCTTAAAAAATTCTAAAAAAAATGGACTTCAGAACAAAAATATTATCTGCTCCGAAGTCCATGGATTTCAATTTTTTTTCAGCAAATTTCTGCTATTTTTTTATATTTCGTCCATACAAGTCAGAAATAAAAGCAAGGAATTCCGCATCCTCTTTCTTTAAGCCGCCCGGAGCAATTCGCCAACCCCAGTTTGTTCCGCCCAAAGTATTCGGAGTATTCATTCTGGCTTCTGCGCCAAGTCCAAGAATATCTTGCATTGGAATAACCGCGTAATTAGCTGTTGAAGCAATCGCAAGCTTAATTATCGCGCGGCAAAGCTCACCGTTGTCAGAAAGAGTCCTTGCCTCCGACTCAGACATTTTGCGTCCAAAAGCATATTCCGCGGCAATTTTCACGGCTGCATCAGAAGCGCTATTCAACCAGCCCTGCATAGTGTCGTTGTCGTGAGTTCCTGTGTAAACAACAGAATTCTGCGGATACATGTGCGGCAAGAACGCATTCACCATTCCCTGGCTGCCAGCCTCATTCGGATCGAATGCAAACTGAAGAACCTTCATTCCCGGGAAACCAGCGTCATCGCGGAGTTTTCTGACACCATCTGTAATAACGCCCAAATCCTCAGCAATAATCGGCAAAGTTCCAAGAGCCTTTTTGATTGCGTTGAAAAGTTCAATATTCGGACCTGGAATCCATTTTCCGTTCACAGCAGTCGGATCGCCATAAGGAATTGACCAGTAAGCCTCAAAACCACGGAAATGGTCAATTCTCACAACATCAACAAGCTCTGTCATTCTTTTAGTGCGCTTTACCCACCATGAATAATTGTCCTTTTTCATAGCGTCCCAGTCATACAAAGGATTTCCCCAAAGCTGACCAGTAGCAGAAAAATAATCCGGCGGAACTCCAGCAACCTTCAAAGGAATGCCGTTCTTGTCCAGCTGGAAGAATTTCTGGTTCGCCCAGACATCTGCAGAATCAGCCGCAACGAAAATCGGAATATCGCCAATCAAAGAAATTCCCTTTTCATTTGCATATTTTTTCACAGCAAACCACTGCTCAGCAAAAAAGAACTGGATTGTCTTGATTTGCTCAATATTTTCAGTGTGCTCAGAATTCCACTTTGAAACCGCCGAAGGATTGCAGGCAGCCAAATCCTTTGGCCAGTAAGCGTTCCACATCTGCGCGATTCCGCTTACCCCCTCTTTTTCAGCCTTTGCATCGTAAAACTGCTTGATGCTGGTAAAATTCGCATAATTATCAAGCCACTCGGCGTTGTCGTTCTTAAAAGCCTCGTAAGCAACTCTGTCCTGCTTTGAACAGTTTTTCTGGAAGTATGACGCACATTTAGCCAGAACCGGCATTTTCCACCATACAACAGAACCATATTCAACAGGTCCGTCATTTTTTATGTAATCTGCAGGAATAATATCATTCTTATCTGCCCAGCCCTTTTCAACAAGCCGGTCAAGATCGATCAACAAAGGATTTCCTGCGTGTGTTGAAAAAGACGCATAAGGAGAATCTCCGTATCCTGTAGGACCAATAGGAAGAATCTGCCACAAAGTCTGATGTGCAGATTCAAGCCAATCAACAAATTCATAGGCAGCCTTTCCAAGCGTACCAATACCAGGCGTTCCCGCAAATGATGTCGGGTGCATCAAAATACCACTGCTTCTTTTCATAATCTAAAATATTAAACCAGGTAAGCAAAAATGTAAAATGAATTTTTTATAAGGGCGGACAACTACGTTCGCGTCTTCGCCGCTCACTCCTCAGCAAAAGCCATTCTGTCTTTTGCTGACGCCACATTTTCATCATTCAAAAGGGCGGACAACCGCCCTACGGTCGCACTTCGTTGCGTCCTACCCACCGTACGGGCTCAAACGCCGCCCGTAACGCCCGCTGAATCTTCACGCTTAACAAAAGCCGCCTGAACCGTAAAAGTTTTTCCAGTGCCAGTTTCCCTGCGGTTCGAGCCAAATTCCAGATTGTGGCATGTACAATCATTCGCCACAACAATATTCTCATCGCGGATTCCAGCCCTATCCAGAACGCAAAGATTCGCTTTTTCCAGCGAAAGCCTAAAAAGCGGCCCGGAACCGCTGTTCCAGTTCAACGCAGCTCCACGGCAAGGAATTTCACCATCTTTTAAAGGCTTGACACATTCCGCCGTAAAATTCTTTGCAAAATAATCAGCGCGCTCCTTGTTTACTATATAACAACAATTTCTTATGTGCGCGCCAATAGCAACGGCTATATTCTCTTTTCTTGCACCATATTTTTTTGCCACAAGCTCAACAGCCTCCGCGGCAATTCCAGTTCCCTTCCACCCAGAATGAACAATTCCAAAAAATCCAGTTTCATTATCAGAAAAATAAATAGGCACGCAGTCGGCAACCGTAACAACAGGCATAAGATTTTTGTTTCGCGTAATGATTCCATCACCGATTTTCTGGAAAATTTCATTTTTTTCTTCTATTAAATAAACAATTTTTGTGTGATCAAGTTGAACTGGAACAACTTCGCAATGAGCAGCGATTTCCGAAAGAAGTTTTTCTCGCGCTGGATTTTTCTCGTTCCAGCGAAAACGCATCGAGCCGGCAGAACGGACTGTCATTCCCCATACGGCAGGTTCCTCGGCAATTTTTCCGTTCCTGACAAAACTTGAGACAACAAATTTTTTGCCTGAAATCAAGGGACTTAAATCTAAAAATGTCATTTCTTCTTTTCAACCTTAGGAAGATCCAATGGTTCAATTTCCGCAAGAATTTTCCGGCACTCCAAAAGCAGCTCGCGCTCCGCCTGAAGGCTGTCCCGGTAAGCTCGGTTTTCCCTTCCTTTTATTGTCATAAGATTTTGGATTGATTCATATTTCTTATCGCTTTTTTCGTCGTCCAGAATTCCACTAAGAACTCGTTCTATTATGCGGCAACAGTCGCAGAATGCGCTTTCCCAGCCACGGACAGAAGTTTCAGCATTCAAAATAATTGAATTCACCATATTTTGCCCTTTCAGCGTACGCACATGCTCAGAAATCAATTTTGCAAAAACGCTTCCCACAGAACCTTTTTCATTCAAGGATTCCCCAAAAAGCTGAACCTGATGATTTATATCCGCAAAACGGTTCAATGCCTCTGAAAATTCAGCACGGTTCTCATTGTTCAGAAAAACGCCTTCAAGAACAAGAACATTCAGAATTCCCATGACTTCATCGTATTTTAAAGTTGCAAACCAATAAAGGAAACCGCCTGTCATTTCGCAGCGGAACGGAACACCACCCCAAAGTTTTGTCCACGGACGGAAAGGCAACTCAGGAAACTGAGAAATTCCAAATTTTTCAAGAAGAACATCAGCAAGCTGGCTTTTTTTTCTGTCTCTTAGCCAAGATTCCCAGCGCTCATCAAAAACAACTTTCCACTCTTCCTTGAATTTTACAAACCAGTCCTCTGCACCACCGGAATTGTCAATCTGCCAGTCATAGTCAGAAAAAATAACTTTTCCAAGCGCCAGAAGCGGAACTGTAGAAATGAACATCTGGATCATCGAAAGACTTGCCGCAGATTTTGAAAGGAAATCCCGCATAGATTTTTCTGTATCCTGGTCAAGTTCCACAGAAGCTCCGCCTTTCCGCTGAGGGAACAGGAACAACGCCTCAAGAGCCTCGTTCGGAATCGAACGCGCATCGCTCAAAACATTTGCCAGCGTGGCAAAATCGGTCTGCGCATTTGTAAAAGGACAAGTATAATCTTCTGAAATAATCGCTGTGAACTGAGCCAAAAAATGCGTATAAGGAATTTCTGTAAAACGCTTCAGCCAGTTCAGGGCTTTTACAGAATCATACATCACAGCCCGGCTTTTCTGCGGAATATCCTTTAAAATTCCATCAAGTTTTTTCAGCAATGAGGAACGGACTTCTTTCGTGCCTTCCCTTTCAAAAGGAATTGAATACGGATCGGCTTCCGCATTTATTGAGGAAGCAATTTCCGGCGCGATAAAAGTGCTCATAAAAACGTAGAATTTTCCAGGATTCTCATTAAAAACTGAAAAATATGGCTTAAAAAAATCAGCGGCGTTCTTCAGTTCCTTTAACTTTTCAAAAAAAAGAGAAAGGACAAGACCGTTCTGCATATCAATAATTCCAGGATGATTCCGGTTTATTTTTCTTGCAAGGCTTCCGACAAGATCATCGTTGTAAATTTCAATTTTTTGCTTTTTTGAAATCAAGGAACGGAGCCAGAGAAAAAATTTATATAAAATCGATTCCGAGTTAAGCTTTACATCAAGCGTAAAATTATCTGTTTCCTGGCGCAACGGCTGCATCAAGGGAAAAGACTGCTCCCGGTTCTGATTTATTTTTGCAAGAAGATATTTTCGTTCATCAGAGCTGATTCCTGCCACAAGCTCATCAAATGAACTTCTATGCTGATCATCGTTCATAAAATCACCTAACACAAAAATTATAAATTAATACTGTTGTTAATTCAAACTTTTTTCGCAATTCGCTATAATTAAAATTATCAGGTTGAATATATAATCAATGTGAAAAAAAATATTCAGCCTGACAATTTTAATTAGGGGAACACAAAATGGAACAGGCTTCTAACAGCGAAATTGTGCTTCAAATTCTTGTATCAGTTGGAATTATTGTTATTGCGGCAAAGTATCTTGGCACTTTGGCAAAAAAAATCGGATTTCCACAGGTTGCCGGCATGATTGTGGCCGGGCTTCTTCTTAGATTTTTGCCGTGGTTCAACAACTTCGGCTCAAATCCTTCCGGTTCATTGTATGGAGAAACAGACAGATTCATTTCTTTTATGTCTGAAATCGGTGTGGTTCTGATTATGTTCAGCGCAGGTCTTGGAACAAATTTAAAGTCGCTTGCAAAATCCGGCATAAAATCCACAATAATCGCGCTTTGCGGCGTTCTGGTTCCGCTTGCAATGGGAACTGTAATGGCATTATGTTCCTGGGGTTTTGACGGGTTTGGAACTCCTCAGTTTTACAAGGCAATGTTTATCGGCACAATTCTGACAGCGACTTCTGTAAGCATTTCTGTCGCAACGTTAAAGGAACTCGGTCATTTAAAGAGCGACCTTGGACAGACTATAGTCAGCGCGGCAATAATTGATGATGTTTTCGGAATTATTGTGCTTACAATTGTACTTGGAATCAGCACCGGTACTGGCGGAATTTTAATCACATTCGGAAAAACAATTCTTTTCTTTATTGCAGCGATAATTTTTGGTTTCATCGTGTTCAGAGTTTTTAAATGGTACGACAGACGCCATCCGCATTCAAGAAGAATTCCTATTTACGGACTTGGAGTTGCCTTGATTTTTGCTTATGCGGCAGAAAAATTCTTTGGAATCGCTGATATTACAGGTGCATACATTGCCGGAGTTGTATTCTGTTCTTTAACAGATGCTTCTTATATGGAACAAAAAATTGACATTAATTCCTATATGATTTTCAGTCCAATCTTTTTTGCAGGAATCGGATTGAAAACTGACCTTTCTGGAATGAATTTTTCGCTTCTGTGGTTCAGCATTGCCTTTGTAATAATCGGTTGTCTTTCTAAATTTATCGGCTGCGGCTGCACTTCAAAGCTTTTGGGATTTACATGGAAGGAATCATACAAAATCGGGCTTGGAATGATGGTTCGCGGAGAAGTTGCGTTGATTGTTGCGCAAAAAGGTCTTTCTGTTGGAATAATCGAGTCAAAATATTTTGCACCTGTAATTCTTCTGATAATTATTTCCTCAATGATTGTTCCAATTCTGCTGAAAAAAGCATTTCACGGAGAACCGCCAGTTTTACCAGATGAAACAAGCGCAAAGTGAAATGGGTTTTTAAGGGCAACGCCCTTAGGAGAAGGGGTAGGCGAAAAACGCGCAGCGGATTGAGCCGAGGGGAAGACTTTC